>NZ_JBSVWN010000069.1:0-27782 GCF_054071325.1 Pseudomonas sp. SDO5215_S409
GAGTATCTAAAGTCTGTACAACAATCCAGTGTTGCGACGACCGGTTGAATCCGCCCACCAACCGTTAATCAGTATTGCAAAAATGGGGGTGACCATAGATTTTTAATGGGCGGTCAGTCCCGGGCAAGTGCCTCGATCGGGTCCAGCCGCGCCGCGTTACGCGCCGGCACGAAGCCGAAGATGATGCCGATCAGGCTCGAACACACAAACGCTGTGATGATCGACTCCATCGAAAACACCATCTGCCATTCCTTGATCAGCAACGAGAACACAAAGCCGATCCCGAACGACAGCGAAATACCGATCACCCCGCCGATCAGGCACACCATCACCGCCTCCACCAGAAACTGCTGGCGAATGTCCGACTGACGTGCGCCCACCGCCATGCGAATCCCGATTTCGCGGGTCCGTTCGGTCACCGACACCAGCATGATGTTCATCACGCCGATCCCGCCCACCACCAGGGAAATCAGGGCGATCAACGACAACAGCAACGCCAGCGACTGGCTGGTCTTTTGCACCGTCTGCATGATGCTGTCCAGGTTGTAGGTGAAGAAGTCCTTGGTGCCGTGGCGTTGTTCCATCAGCTTGACCACGTTGTCTTCCACCACTTTGCTGGGCTGGCCGTCCTTGATCCGCACCGTGATGCTGTCCAGGTAACGCTGGCCCAACAGGCGGCCCGCCGCCGTTTCGTAGGGCACCCACACGTTGAGCGCCTTGCTGGTGTTGAAGATGTTTTTATTGTCGGCCGTCACCCCGATCACGGTGCACGGCAGGTTGCCCACCAGGATGATCTGCCCGAGGGCTTCGACATTCGGCCCGAACAGGCGGTTGCGGGTGTTGTGGTCGATCACCACCACTTGCGCCTGGCGCGTGTCGTCTTCGGCGCTGAAGGTGATGCCTTCGGCGAGCTTGATCCCGCGCACCTGGAACGAGCTGGCGCTCACCCCGTTGACGGTGGCATCCACATCGATGTTGCCAAAGCGCAATAACAGGTTGCGCCCGGCGTTGGGCGTGGCGCTGTCGATGTAATGCAACTGGCTCAGCGCGGTCACGTCCGACAGCACCAGGGTTTCGATCGCCGAGGCATGGCTGTCGCCGAAGTCGGTGCCCGGGTAAATGTCGATGGTGTTGCTGCCGATGGCCTGGATATCGCTGAGTACGTAGCGCTTGGCGCCCTCGCCGATCGCCACGATCGATACCACCGAGGTGATGCCGATCACAATGCCGAGCATGGTCAACAGGGTCCGCATGCGGTGGGAGATCAACGCCACCCACGCCATCACGAACGCTTCCTTGAACAACCCAAGGCTGGCCACCAGGCGTCGCTTGAGCTTCAGTTTGGGGTCGGCCGCGCCTTGCGCCTGCACCTCGGGCACCACGCGCTCGTTGGCGCGGTCGCTGAGCACTTCGCCGTCGCGCATTTCAATGATGCGCTCGGCGTTTGCCGCCACTTTGGGGTCGTGGGTGACGATGATCACCGTGTGCCCGGCCGCGTGCAGCTCCAGCAGGATGTTCATCACTTCCTTGCCGCTGGCGGTGTCCAGGGCGCCGGTCGGTTCGTCGGCCAGGATTACCTCGCCGCCGTTCATCAAGGCGCGCGCGATACTCACCCGTTGCTGCTGGCCGCCGGACAACTGGCTGGGCCGGTTGACCAGGTGATTGGCCAGGCCCAGCCGCGCCAGCAGTTCCTTGGCCCGACTGTGGCGCTGCCCCTCCGGGACACCTGCGTAGATGGCAGGCATTTCCACGTTATGCATGGCACTCAAGTGCGGCAACAAGTGGTAGCGCTGGAAGATGAACCCGAAGTGGTCACGGCGCAGTTCCGCCAGTTCCTGGTCGCCCAGGTCACGGGTTTCGCGACCGCTGATGGTGTAACTGCCGTCCGTGGCGTAGTCCAGGCAACCGAGGATGTTCATCAAGGTCGACTTGCCCGAACCCGAGGCGCCGGTGATGGCGACCATTTCGCCTGCGTTGATGGTCAGGTTGACATCCTTGAGGGCCATGAACGCCTTCTCGCCCGCCATAAAGCTGCGGCTGATGCCTTTGAGTTCCAACAATGCTTGGGTCATGGTCAGATCCCCGCCACGGCCGGTGTCGGATCACCGATCACAACCTTGTCGCCTTCGGCCAGGCCGTCGTTGATCTGGGCCTTCACGTTGTTGTTGATACCCACTTTCACGTTGCGCTCCTGGGCATGACCCGTCTCGTCGACCACGCGCACCACGTAGGTGCCATCGTCATTGCGCTTGCCCAGTGCGGCCACCGGCACCATCAGCACGTCCTTGGCGATGTCGCGCACGATACGCACCTGGGCGGTCATCGAAATGCGCAGGCGGTGGTCGGGGTTGGGCACATCGAACAAGGCGTTATAGAACACGGCGGTGTTTTGCTTGGGCGCACCGGCGGCCTGGGTGTCCAGGTAGTTCTGCGGTGCCGGTTCCGTACCGCGCAGCTTGCCGTAGTAGCGCTTGCTGGCTTCGCCCAGGATCGTGAAATACACCTCCTGGCCCGGCGTGATGTGGATCACGTCCGCCTCCGACACCTGGGCCTTGATGGTCATGGTGTCCAGGTCGGCCAGCTTGAGCAGCACCGGCGCCAGTTGCTCGGCGATCACGGTCTGGCCTTCCTGGGTGACGATACCCACCACGTCGCCATCGATCGGCGCGACGATGCGGGTGTAGCCCAGGTTGACCTTGGCGGTGTCGATCTGGATCCGCGCGTTTTTCAGCTGCGCGTCCAGTGCCACCAGGTTGGCGTTCTGGACCAGGTAGTTGGATTCGGCGGTTTCGTAGTCCTGCTTGGAAATCGCGGCGTCCGCCTGCAGCTTGCTGTAGCGCTCCCACACCGCCTTGGTCTGGGCCGCCTGGGCGGCAGTGGCCTTGCGTTGCGCTTCCAGGTTTTCTTCGTTGACCTGCGCCTGGCGCAAGGCGTTCTGCAGCACCAGCGGGTCGATTTCGGCCAGCCACTGGCCCTTCTTGACCTTGTCGCCGAGCTTGACCTTGAGAGACTTCAACTGGCCGGACACCTGCGCGCCCACATCGACCTGCTTGACCCCTTGCAGCGTCCCGGTGGCCAGCACCGAGTTTTCGATCTCGCCCCGTTCGACCTTGGCTGTCAGGTACTGCGGCGCCTCAGCCGGCGCTTGTACGGAATAGATAACCAGCCCTGCCACGACTGCCAGCGCCAGACCCCAGACAACCCTTTTGCGAAACTTCGACTTTTGCATAGATGACCACTGATACGTTGAAAGGTAGGCCCGGCAAGCTGCCGGGCTGCGCATGAAAAAAGTGAGTGTGCGATTCAGGTAAGGGCTCAGGTGCCCGTGCCGGATCCCCCTTTGACACGCCTCATGACGTCACCTTGCCGACCGGCGCGACCAACCCGTCATGCCACCACGACGCCAGGCTGTACACGTGGGGCGCCTTGAGCAACGTGAAGTGGTTGCCCGGGCCGTACCAGGTCTGCAGGGTGTCGGTGTGCCGGGTCCACCCCTCGATCATGCCGGTTTGCTCGCGCTGGTTACCGGCTGCATCCAGGGTCGGATCATCGGCCAATACCAGGCGCGCCACGCCGACATAGCGCTGACGCGGCTGATACACCGTGCGCAAGGCCGTACCGAACGCCCGTGCAGGCCCGGCCATCACCTCGGGGGTGGAACGGGCCGACAGCATGCCCGCCCGCACCATCCCGGCGTGCAGCGCCGCCAACTGCCCTTCTTCATCCAAGGCCACGAACGCCTGTGGATCAATGCCCAACGGCTTGCCCGCCGCCAGTTGCATGGTTTCGATCAACCGCTGCAACACCTGCGTGGCCGTATAGGGCTTGCCCACCACGCCGTTGCCGCCAGGCGATTCGCTGTCCACCAGGGTCAGCGACGCCACTTCACGCCCCAGGGCCTGCAAGCGCAGCGCCATTTCAAACGCCACCCAGCCACCGAAGGAGTGCCCCAACAGGTGCACCGGCCCGCTTGGGCAGACCTGCTCCAGCGCCGTCAGGTACGCCTGCGCCGCCGCTTCCACCAGGCTGTGCGGCACCGCTTTGCCGTCCAGCCCGCGCGGTTGCAGGCCATGGATCGGCCAGGCCGGGCCGAAGGCGTCGGTCAGGCCGATAAACCCGGTGACGCTGTCACCGGCGCCAGGGATGCAAAACACCGGGGCACGCCCCGCCTGCCCGCTCTGGATCGTCAGCACCGGCTGATACACCGCCTTGGCCGACGCCACCCGTGGCGCCTTCAATGCCGTGCCGATGGCCTGGCCCAAGGCCTGGATATGCGGCGCCTGCATCATGCTCTGGTGGTCGCCCGGCACGTTGACGCGGTGCAGCAACGCCGCCGGAATGACCTGGTCCCAACCCAGGGTGTCACTGCTGCGCGAGGCTTCGTCCACGCGCTGTTCGGCGGTAAACAGGTGCACCGCGATGTTCAGCGGGAACAGGCTGTAATGCGCCTGGGCATGGCCATGCGCGACTTCGCGGTCCAGGTAGGCCCACAACGCGTCACGCGACAACGCCGCCAATGCCGGTTGCAGCAGGTGCGCGTCCACGCAGCGTTGCAACAGGCCGTCAAAGCCCAGTGACTCGGCGTCACGCGCCAACTGCGCCAGGGTGTCCAGCGCCTGGCTGTCGACTGGCTGCTGCGCCTGGCAGAACGCAGTGCATTGCTCCAGCAAGTGCAGGCCGTGGGCGTTGCTCGAAGACCAGCGCGCCTTGCCCTGGTCCACCAGCCGTGGCACGTGAGTGTCGATCAGGCCGACAAACTCCACGGCCTCGTCCATACCAATCAACTGTGCGGCGATTTCATACGCCAGCACCCCGCCGAACGACCAGCCCGCCACACGGTAAGGCCCGTGGGGCTGAACCTTGCGCATGGTTGCGATGTGCCGGGTGGCCAGGCATTCCAGGGTGCGCAACTGCGGCTGATCCCAAGGCACGCCTGGCAGGCCGTACACCGGAATATCCGCGTCGATCTGCTGGCCCAGCGCCGGGAAGTACACGTCCAGGCCGCTGAATTCATGCACCAGGAACAACGGCGTCTGCGTGCCACTGGCGCGCACCGTGACCAGGCTGTCGTCCTGCACCGGCGCGTCGGTGCGCAGGCGCAGCAACGCGGCCATCGCCGCAACGCTGGCATGCTGGAACAGCTCCGCCAGCGTCACCGGCACCGCATCCTGGGTCAGCAGGCTCACCAGACGAATCGCCAGCAGCGAGTGCCCGCCCATTTCAAAGAAGCTGTCGTGACGGCCCACGCGAGGCAGTTTCAGCACCTCGGCCCAGCGTGCCGCCAGTGTCTGCTCAAGCGCATCCACCGGGGCTTCGTACTCGCGGCTCAGCAACGTGTGCTGCGGCGCGGGCAAGGCCTTGCGGTCCAGCTTGCCGTTAGGCGTGACCGGCAGGCTGTCCAACTGCACATACGCCGTCGGCACCATGTACTCCGGCAGGTGGGTCAACAGCTCTTCACGCAGTTGCTCGACCGAGCCCGACGTGCCGCACAGGTACGCCACCAGTTGTTTGCCGCTGACCTGACCTTCGCTGTCATCGCGGGCCATGACCACCGCCGAGCGCACGCCTTCGCACGCCAGCAGCGCACTTTCGACCTCACCCAACTCGATGCGGAACCCGCGGATTTTCACCTGGTCATCGTTACGGCCCAGGTATTCCAGGGTGCCGTCCGGCAGCCAGCGGCCCAGGTCGCCGGTTTTGTACAGGCGGCCCTCGCCGTCGCTGAACGGGTCGACCAAAAAGCGTTCGCTGCTCAATTGCGGCTGGTTGAGATAACCGCGGGCGATGCCCACCCCAGCGATATGCAGCTCGCCCGCCACCCCCACGCCCGCCGGATGCCCGTGGGCATCGAGCACGTAAATGCGCGTGTTGTCGATCGGGCGCCCGATGGACCGTGGGTGCAGGTTGGCCGCCAACACTTCATTGGCCGTGGCGATGATGGTCGCCTCGGTCGGCCCGTAGGTGTTGAGCAAGCGCGGGGTGTGCCCGGCACGCAGGAACCAGTGCTGCACCGCTTCGGGGCTGAGCTCTTCGCCGCCCACCACGACCACCCGCACCGACGCCGGGATGGCGCTGCTGTGATCATCTGCCAGGCCCTGCCAGAACCGCGTTGGCAGGCTGATCACCGACAACCGCGCCTGCGCCGCCAGGGCCCAGAATTGACGGGCATCAGTCAGCCAGGCCGCACTGCGCAGCACCAGCGTGGCGCCGCAACTCAGCGCGCCGAAGATCTCCTCGATCGAGGCGTCGAAGTTGATCGTCGCAAATTGCAGCGCACGGTCCCCGGCCACCAGGCCGGTCAAGCCACGGATCGCCTGGATCTCGTTGCACAGCCCCGCGTGCTCGACCATCACGCCTTTGGGCTGGCCGGTGGAGCCTGAGGTGTAGAGCACGTAGGCCAGGTGGTTACAGGCCAGGCCCAGCTCCAGCGCATTCGGGTTGTCCTGGCTCAACTCACGCCACGGTTGCAGCGCGCTGTTGAGCGTTACCACCTGCAAGGTGTCCGCCAGGCTGCCCAGCAACGGCAACACCGCGTACTCGCTGAGCAACACGCGCGGCGCGCTGTCGGCCAGCATGAACGCCAGGCGCTGCGGCGGGTAGGCCGGGTCCAGCGGCACATACGCAGCGCCCGCCTTGAGGGTGGCCAGCAGCGCCACGACCATCGGCAGGCCGCGCTCCAGCGCGATGGCCACACGGTCGTCGGGCTGCACGCCCAGGGCGATCAAGTGATGGGCCAGCTGGTTGGCCTGGGCGTTGAGCTCGCCGTAGGTCATGGACTGGCCGTCGAACTCCAGCGCAACCGCCTGCGCGTCGGCCAGCACCTGGTCCTCGAACAGGTTGTGGATCAAGCGGTCCTGCGGGGCGTCCGTGCGGGTGTCGTTGAAGTCCAGCAGCACCTGGCGGCGCTCGGCCAACGGCAAGATCTGCAGGCTGTTGAGCGACGCCTGCGGCGTGCGCTCCAGGGCATCCGCCAGGCTGTCCAGCGCGCCGTGCATATACGCGCAGATACGCTGTGCGCCAATCTGCGGGCTGACCTGCACCGTTAGCGCAAACGCCTGGCCAAAATCGTCGACGTCCAGCGACAGCGGGTAGTTGCTGCGCTCTTCGCCGCCCAGGGCCTGGATCCCGTCCCACACGGCAATGTCTTCGCTCGACACGCCGCCCGCACTGTGACGGTAGTTGAGCAGTGCGCTGAACAACGGTGCCGGTGCGGCCACGCCGCTGCAGCGTTGGGCCAGGGCCAACGAGGCGTGTTCATGCCCCAGCAAGGTGCTCAAGCGCGCATGGGTCGCCTTGACAGCGGCTTGCACCTGATCGGCACCGACGCTGATCCGCAGCGGCAAGGTGTTGATAAACAGCCCCAGCGCGCGCTCGCCGCCCTGCATGCCGCCCATCAACACGGTGCCGAACACCACGTCTTCCTGGCCGCACACATGCGCCAGCACTTGCGCCCAGGCCATGTGCATCAGGCTCGCGGTGCTCACGCCCAGTTGCCGGGCATTGCTGCGCAGGCGCTGGGCCAGGCCGTCTTCCACACGCAGGTGCGCCAGTTCCAGCACGCCACCGGCTTGCACATCGTGCAGGCCAAACGGCAGGGTCGGTTCGTCGATGTCTGCCAGCATCTGGCTGAAGAACGCCTCGTGCTCCTGTTCCGTCATGCCCAGGCGCGCCTGGGCCACGTAGTTGCGGTACGGCACCGGCGCGTTCAAGTGCGCCTGCTGGCCGGTGAGGAACGCTTGCAGCTCGTGCTGCAGGATGTCCATCGCCACATGGTCAAACAGCATGTGATGGAACATCAGCAAGGCTGCCCAGTGCTGCTGCTCAGCGTCATAGGCACACACCAGGCGCATCAGCGGCGCGGCGCGCAGGTCCATACGCAACTGTTGCGGGTTGAAGCGTTCACGCAATTGCGCGCCCGCATCGCCGCTGCCCTGCAGGCTGATGTCTTCCAAAGCGAACGGCACATGGCGCAACACCACCTGCACCGGCTCGCTCAGCCCTTCCCAACGCATGGTGGAGCGCAGGATGTCGTTGCGCTCCACCACGCCTTGCAGCGCCTGGGCAAACGCCTCGAGCCGCTCGCGACGGTCGAAGTTGAACGAGGCCTGTTCCAGGTAGGGGTCGCCCTCCTCGGCCAGCAAGTGGTGATACAGGATGCCTTCCTGCAACGGCGTCATGCCGTAGATGTCCTGCACGTTGGCCAACTGGCCCGGCACGCTGGCCACCACGCTGTCGATTTCGTCCTGGCTCAGGCTGGTCAGCGGCACCATCGACGGGGTGATGCGGCTGCAATCGGCCGTGATGCCGTTGGCCGGAATCACCAGCGCCGTGCCGCTGCCCACCACCTTGGCAAGGCCTGCGAGTGTCGGGTGGGTAAACAGCGCACCCACGTCCACCCGCAGGTCTTCCTGGCGCATGCGCTCCACCAGCTTGACCGCCAGCAGCGAATGGCCGCCCAGTTCAAAGAAGTTGTCATGACGGCCGACTTGCTCAAGCTCCAGCACCTGCGCCCAGATCAGCGCCAGGCTGCGCTCGATACGCCCCTGTGGCGCCAGGTAATCACGGCTGGCCACCGCCGACTGGTCGGGGGCCGGCAGCGCCTTGCGGTCCAGCTTGCGGTTAGGGGTGAGCGGCAGGGCCTGCAACACCACAAACGCGCCCGGGATCATGTATTCGGCAAGCAGCGGCGCCAGGTAGCTGCGCAGGCCCGCCGCGGTCAGGTTGACCCCGGCGTGCGGCACCACGTAGGCCACCAGGCGCTTGTCGCCCGGGCGGTCTTCGCGGGCAATCACGGCCGCTTCCTTGACACCCGGGCAGTTGCCCAGGCGCGACTCGATTTCACCCAGCTCGATGCGGAAGCCGCGCACCTTGACCTGGAAGTCGTTGCGGCCCAGGTATTCGATGCGCCCGTCGGCCAGGTAGCGCGCCAGGTCGCCGGTCTTGTACATGCGTGCGTCGGGGGCATCGCTGAACGGGTCGGCAATGAAACGTTCGGCGCTGATCGTGTCCAGGTTCAGGTAACCCCGGGCCACGCCGTCGCCACCAATGAAGATCTCCCCCGCCACGCCAAACGGCACCGGCTGCTGCCGGTTGTCCAGCAGGTAGATGCGGGTGTTGGCCATCGGCTTGCCAATGGTCGCGTTGCCGCTGCCTTCGACACCCGCCAGGGCATCGTGGGTGACGTAGGCCGTGGTGCACGACACCGTCGCTTCAGTGGGGCCATAGGTGTTGATCAAGCGGGTATGGGCGGGGCGTACCTCGTCCCACAGTTTGAGTTTTTGCGCCGAGAGCGCGTCCCCCGTGACGTTGATCAGGCGTACATGGCGCAGGTGGTCCTGGGCCTGTTGCGGGGTGTGGTGCCATTCGGCAGCCAGGGTGTGCCAGTGCGCAGCGGTGAGGTGCAGGAAGGTCGGCTGGATGGCCGGGTCACGCGCCTCGGCGGTGCCGAACACATGACGGTTCGGGGCCAGGGTGGCGCCTGCCAGCAAGGCCGGGAAGATCTCCTCTACCGACAGGTCGAAGTTCAGCGTGTTTTGCTGCAACACCGTGTCATCCGGAGTCAGGCCGAACAGGTGCGCTGCGTCCAGGCTGTAGTTGACCAGGCCACGGTGCTCGATCATCACCCCTTTCGGGTTGCCGGTGGAGCCCGAGGTGTAGATCACATACGCCAGGTGACGGGCGTTGAGGCCCGGCACGTGCGGGTTGTGCTCGGCACCGGCCAGCGGCGCGTCCAGCAGCAATTGCGGGATGGCCAGGCTGGGCAGGCGGTCTTGCAAGGCACGCTGGGTCAGCAGCGCCGACGGCGTGCTGTCCTCGATCATGTAGGCCAGGCGCTCTGGCGGGTAGTGCGGGTCCAGCGGCACATAGGCAGCGCCCGCCTTGAGAATGCCCAGCAGGCCCACCAGCACTTCGTCGCCACGCTCGGCGCAGATCGCCACCCGATCATCCGGGCCAATGCCCAGGCCGATCAGGTGGTGGGCCAGGCGGTTGGCCTGGCGGTTGAGCTCGGCGTAGCTCACGCGGCGGTCTTCGAACGCCACGGCAATCGCGTCGGGACGCGCCTGCACCTGGGCCTCGAACAGCTGGTGAATCGTGCTGTCATGGGGGTACACGGCCTGGGTGTCGTTGAGCGCGTGCAGCAGGTAATCGCGCTCGTCCTCGTCGATCAGGTCGATCGCCGACAACAGCGCCTGGTCGTCGGCGACCATGGCCTGCAGCAGGCGCTCGAAATAGCCCAGGTAGCGTTGCAACGTGCTTTCGTCAAACAGCGCGGTGGCGTATTCCAGGTTGGCGGCGATGTGGCCCTGCACTTCGCCCAGGTCCAAGGACAGGTCGAATTTGGCAAAGCCGCTGGCCTCGCCGACCGCTTCAAACTGCAAGCCGCCCAAGGCCAGTTGGGTGTCGTCGGTGTTCTGCCAGGTCAGCAAGGTCTGGAACACCGGGCTGTGGGCCAGGCTGCGGGGCGGCTTGATCACCTCCACCACTTGTTCGAACGGCAAGTCCTGGTGGGCTTGCGCGGCCAGCGTGCGGTCCTTGGCATGGGCCAGCAGCCCGGCCACGGTCAGGTCTTCGCCCGCCCCAATGCGTACCGCCAGGGTGTTGACGAACAGGCCGATCAGCCCTTCGACCTCGGCCCGCATCCGGTTGGCGGCCGGCGAGCCGATCACCACTTCTTCCTGGCCGGACAGGCGGCAGAGCAACGCGCCCCAGGCGGCCATCATGGTCATGTACAGCGTGGTGCCGTGGCGCTGGCTCAAGGCTTTGAGGCCAGCAGTCAGGTTGACGTCCAGCAACAGGTTCAAGGTGGCGCCGCTGTAATCCTGCTGTGCAGGCCGTGGGCGGTCGGTGGGCAACATCAGCAAGGCTGGCGCATCGGCCAGCGCGTGCTGCCAGTACTGGCTCTGTTGCTGCAAGACCTCGCCGCTCAGCCAGCGCCGCTGCCACACGGCAAAGTCGCTGTATTGCAGGGTCAGCGGCGGCAACGGGTCGTCCTGGCCCAGGCGGAAGGCTTCATACAGCGCCATCAGTTCGCGGGTCAGGATGCCCATCGACCAGCCATCGGAGACGATGTGGTGCAAGGTCAACAGCAGCACATGGTGATCGTCCGCGCGGCGCAGCAGTTGGGCGCGAATCAGCGGCCCCTGCTCCAGGTCGAACGGTTCGAGGGCCTCGGCACGGGCGAGGTCTTGCACGGCCTCGTCGCTGTGCACGTCCAGGCGGTGAAGCGCAAACGCCTGCCCGGCCGGCTCGATGCGCACCAGCGGCTCGTTGTCGCGTTGCACAAAGCGGCTGCGCAGGGCTTCGTGGCGCACCACGATGCCTGCCAGCGCACGCTCCAGCGCATCAGCGTCCAACTGGCCGCGCAGGCCCAGGCCCAGCGGCATGTTGTAGGCCGTGCTGGCACCTTCCATCTGCGCCAGGAACCACAGGCGTTGCTGGGCAAACGACAGCGGCAGGTCCTGGTCACGCGCTACCGGCAGGATCGCCGGCAGCGTGCTGCGGGCGGCCTGCGCCACCACCTGGGCCAACGCGGCCAGTTGCGGGTGGGCAAACAGGTCGGCCAGGGCCAGCTCCACGCCCAGGCGCTGACGCACCTGGGAAATCAGGCGCATGGCCAACAGCGAGTGCCCGCCCAAATCAAAGAAATGCCCTTGGCGCCCGACTTGCTCAAGGCCCAGCAGTTCCTGCCAGATCTGCGCCAGCGTGGTTTCCAGGGTTCCTTGCGGTGCTTCATACACCGCACTGACCACCGCCTCCAGCCCGGGGGCCGGCAGGGCCTTGCGGTCCAGCTTGCCGTTGGGGCTCAGCGGCAGGGCCGCGAGCTGCACATAGGCCGACGGCACCATGTAGTCCGGCAGCGACCCTTGCAGGCCGCTGCGCAGGTCTTCGATCGGGACCACCTGCCCCGCCACGGCGGGCGTGAAGTAACCCACCAGGCGTTCGTCGCGCACCAGCACCGCCGCTTCCAGCACCTGTGGATGGGCCGCCAGCAAGGCTTCGATTTCGCCCAGCTCAATACGCAGGCCGCGAATCTTCACCTGGTCATCGTTGCGCCCCAGGTATTGCAGGGTGCCGTTGGGCAAGTAGCGCGCCAGATCGCCGGTGCGGTACATGCGCCCGCCCGCGGTGAACGGGTCGTCCAGGAAGCGTTCGGCGGTCAGCTCATCACGGTTCAGGTAACCCCGCGCCACGCCAGCCCCGCCGATGTACAGCTCACCCACGCTGCCGGTCGGCACCAGTTGACCGTAGGCATCCAGCACGTACAGCGTCAGGTTGCGCAAAGGCCGGCCCAGCGGAATATCGCCGTCGGCGTAGCGCGCAAGGTCGGCGTCTATCGCGTGCCAGGCCACCACGTCGCTGCACTCGGTAGGGCCATAGCTGTTGATGAACTGCGGGCGCGGCGCCTGCAGTTTTTCCAGCTGCGACAGCTTGATCGGCTCACCGCCCAACACCACCCGGCGCAGGTTGCTCAAGGCGTACTCTTCGTCCGCCTCGATCAGCGCATAGAACGCGCTCGGGGCCAGGTTGATGTGGCTGATCTGCTGCTCGCCGATCTGGCGCACGATGCGGGCCGGGTCGAACGGGCTGGCCGCCAGGTGCAAGGTGGCGCCGATGGCCAGGCTGGCAAAGATGTTTTTCTGGGTCAGGTCGAAGCTGTGGGAGGTCAGCAACAGCACCGCATCTTCGGCGCTCAGCCCCACCTCTTCCAGATACCAGCCCAGCATGTTGACCACGCCCTGGTGCTCGACCATCACGCCCTTGGGCTGGCCGGTGGAGCCGGAGGTGTAGATCACATAAGTCAGGTGCTGCGGCGTCAGGTCGGCCACGTGCGGGTTGCCCAGCGGCTGCGCGCCGAGGTCGCCGCGGTCGAGGTCCACCACCGCCAGGCCCGGGTCGACGGCCAGGTGCGCCGTGGCCGCGTGCACCAGCAACGCCTGCGGGGCGCTGTCTTGCAGCATGTAGTCAATGCGTTCCTGCGGGTAGGTCGGGTCGATCGGCACATAGGCGCCACCGGCTTTGAGAATGCCCAGCAGGCCCACGATCAGCCCGGCGCTGCGTTCCACGCAAATGGCCACGCGCGCATCCGGCGTGACGCCCAGCTCGCCCAGGCGATGGGCCAACTGGTTGGCGCGCTCGTTGAGCTGGCGGTAGGTCAGTGACTCACCGTCGCCCTGCACGGCCACGGCATCCGGCGTGCGCAGGGCCTGGGCTTCAAACAGGCTGTGCACGGTGCGCGGGTTGAGCGCGCTGCGCGGGCCACTGAGGCCTGCCAGTTGGTGCGAACGCTCCGGTTCGTCCAGCAGCGGCACTTGCTCCAGCACATGCTGGTCGTCTTGCACCATGGCCCGCAGCAAGCGCTCGAAGTAACCCAGGTGACGGCGCAGGGTCGGCTCGTCGAACAGCGCCGTGGCGTAACTCAGGGAACCGATGATGTGGCCCTGGGCCTCGCTCAGTTCCAGCGACAGGTCGAACTTGGCCGCGCTGTTGACCTGGCCATGGCCCTCCAGCACCAGATCGCCCAGCACCGGCGTCGCGGTTTCGTTGTTCTGCCAGGTCAGCATGGTCTGGAACACCGGGCTGTAGGCCATGCTGCGCACTGGCTTGATGATGTCCACCACCTGCTCGAACGGCAGGTCCTGGTGCGCCTGGGCGCCCAGGGTCTGGGCCTTGACCCGCGCCAGCAGGGTTGACACGGTCGGTGCCCCCGAGGCGTCGATGCGCACCGCCAGGGTGTTGACGAACAGGCCGATCAGGCCCTCCACCTCGACACGGGTACGGTTGGCCACCGGCGAGCCGATCACCACGTCATCCTGACCGGACAGGCGGCAGAGCAGCGCGCCCCAGGCGGCCAGCGCGGTCATGTACAGCGTGGTGCCATGGCGCTGACTCAGGGCTTTGAGGCCCTGGGTCAGTTCGGGGTCCAGTTGCAGGTGCAGCACTGCCCCCGTGAAGTCCTGCTGCGCCGGGCGCGGCCGGTCGGTGGGCAGGGTCAGCATGGCCGGGGCACCGGCCAGGGTCTGCTGCCAGTACAGGCTTTGCTTGTGCAGCACCTCACCGCTCAACCAGCGGCGCTGCCACACGGCAAAGTCGGCGTATTGCAGGTCCAGCGGCGGCAACGGGTCGGCTTGCCCGGTGCTGAAGGCGCCATACAAGGCCATCAGCTCGCGGGTGAGCACGCCCATGGACCAGCCGTCAGAGGCGATATGGTGCAGGGTCAGCAGCAACACATGGTGCGCGTCGGCCAGGCGTACCAGGCGGGCGCGCAGCAGCGGGCCGTTGACCAGGTCAAACGGGGCCAGCGCTTCGTGTTCGGTCAGGGCCTGCAACTGCGCAGGCGCGTCGGCCTGACCGCGCAGGTCATGCTGGGCCAGTGCAAACGAGCCTTCGACCGGGGTAATGACCAATTGCGGCTCGTCGTTGTGCACGGCAAACACGCTGCGCAACACTTCGTGGCGGCTGACGATCTGCGCCAGCGCACGCTCCAGCGCCAGGGCGTCGAGGGTGCCACGCAAGCCCAGGCCCAGCGGCATGTTGTAGGCGGCGCCCACGTTGTCCATCTGCGCCAGGAACCACAGGCGTTGCTGGGCAAACGACAACGGCAGCGCCTCCTCGCGAGACACCGGCAGAATCGCCGGCAGTTGGCTGCGCCCGGCCTTGGCCAGCACCTGCGCCAGGGCCGACAGCTGCGGGTGGGCAAACAGCGCCGCCAGGTCCAGTTCCACCCCCAGTTGCACACGTACCTGGGAGATCAGACGCATGGCCAGCAACGAATGCCCGCCCAGTTCAAAGAAGTGATCGGCACGCCCTACTTGCTCGACCTTGAGCACCTGGCTCCAGATCTGCGCCAGGGTGGTTTCCACCTCCCCGACCGGCGCTTCATAACCCCGGCTCAGCAGCGCGCTCTGGTCTGGCACCGGCAGGGCCTTGCGGTCCACCTTGCCGTTGTTGTTCAACGCCAGGTTGTCCAGGCGCACGTAGGCGGTGGGCACCATGTAATCGGGCAGGTGTTCTTGCAGGTAGGTGCGCAGGGCCTCGAGATCGACCGCGGTGTGCTCGGTGAAATACGCCACCAGGCGCTTGTCCCCAGGCTCGTCTTCACGGGCCAGCACCACCACGTCCTTGACCTGCGGGTGTTCACTCAGGCGGTTTTCGATTTCACCCAGTTCGATACGGAAACCGCGGATTTTCACCTGGTCATCGTTACGGCCCAGGCAGTCCAGCTCGCCTTTGGCCAACCAGCGGCCAAGGTCGCCGGTGCGGTACATCAAGGTGCCGGTGTCATCGCTGAACGGGTCGGCGATGAATTTCTCGGCGGTCAGCTCAGGACGGTTCAGGTAGCCCAGCGCCACGCCGTGGCCGCCGATGTAGATTTCGCCGACCACGCCCAGCGGCACCGGCTGCTGACGATCGTCGAGCAGGTAGATACGCGTGTTGGCGATCGGCCCGCCAATCGGCACGCTCTCGGCGTTCTCCGCCACCGCACGCACTTCAAAGGTAGTCGCGTAGGTGGTGGACTCGGTGGGACCGTAGCAATGCACCAGGCGCAATTGTGGCGCGTAGGCCAGCAAGGTGCGGAACGCGGCCGGGTCGGCGCGCTCGCCACCGCACAGCAACATGTGCAGGCCCTTGAGGGCTTCGGGAATCAGTTGCACGTATTGGTTGAACAGCGCGGTGGTGGTGAACAGGATACTCACCTGGGCCGCGCTCAAGGCTTGGCCGAAACGCAGCGGTTCCAGCAGCGTGTCGTGGTCGATCACCACGATCTGCGCGCCATTGAGCAGCGCGCCCCACACGTCCATGGTGCTGGCGTCAAAGGCGGGGTTGGAGGCAAAGGCGATGCGGTCGTGCTCGTTGAAATCGGCATAACCGTTGTTGATCACCAGGCGCACGATGCCACGATGCGGCACCAGTACGCCCTTGGGTACGCCGGTGGAGCCGGAGGTGTACATGATGTACGCCACCGCTTCGCTGGACTGTTCAAGGCCCGGGTTGTGCTCGGGCAGGTCCAGCAGGTCCAGGGCGTCCAGGTCCAGGCGTTGCACGGTGTGGCTGGCATCGGCGTCGCCGGTGGTGAGCAGCCATTGCGCGCCGCTGTCCTGAATCATGAAGCCCTGGCGGTCGGCGGGGGCATTGATGTCCAGCGGCACATACACCGCCGCGCACTTGCTGATCGCCAGCTGGCTCACCAGCAGGTCGAGGGAGCGCGGCAGCAGCATCGCTACGCTGGCGCCAGGTGTCACGCCCAGGCCGATCAAGTGGTGTGCCAGGCGGTTGGCACGGCGATTCAATTGCTCGTAGCTCAAAGCGTGCTCGCCATGTACCGCCGCGACGGCCTGTGGCCGGGCCTGGGCCTGGGCTTCAAACAGGGCATGCACGGTGGACGTGTGTGGGTAGGCGCGGGTGGTGTCGTTGAACGCGTGCAACAGTTGCTCACGCTCGGCGGACGGCAGAATCGACATCGTCTGCACAGGGGTGGCCGGGGCGTGCTCAAGGGCATCGACCAGTTGCCGCAACACTGTCTGCATATAGCCGCAGACCCGCTGCGCACCGATGCTCACCAGCGCCTGGGCATTGAGCTGGAACCCTGCCACAAAGTCATCGACGTTCAGCACCAGCGGATAGTTGGTGCGCTCTTCCATGTGGAGCGCCTGGATACCGTCCCATGCACTGATGTCGGCGCTGCTCGCTTCAACGGGCCCGCTGTGACGGTAATTGAGCAAGGTGTTGAACAATGGCTGGGCAGGCGGCAGCCCGCTGCATTGCTGGGCCAGGGACAACGAGGCGTGCTCATGGGCCAGCAATTGCGAGAGCTGCCCGTGGGTGGCACGGACCGCGTCGCGTGCACCGTGGGCACCCACGCTGACCCGCAACGGCAAGGTATTGATGAACAGGCCCAGGGCGCGCCCTGCCCCTTCACCGCCTTGCAGACGGCCCAGCAAGACGGTGCCGAACACCACTTCCTCACGGCCCGACACCTGCCCCAGCACCTGGCCCCACGCCAGGTGCATCAGGCTGGCCGCGCTGACGCCGAGCACACGTGCCTGTTCGCGCAAACGCCCGCTCAGTTGGCTGTCGAGCAACAGGTGCGCTTCTTCGATACCGCTGCCGTCGCCCTGCGTGTCCTGCAAGCCAAACGCCAGGGTCGGCTCGTCGATATCGCCGAGCATTTCAGTGAAGAACGCTTGCAGGGCATCGCCATCGGCGCCCAGGCGCGATTGCGCCACATGGTTGCGATAGGGAATAGACGGCGCCAGTTGATCGGTCTGGTCCTTGAGGCTGGCCTGGACTTCTTCGATCAGCACTTCCAGCGCGGTGTGGTCCAGCACCATGTGGTGGAACAACAAGACACCGACCCAGCGCTGGTTGGCCGTGTCCTGGGTGTAGGCCAGGTGCATCAGCGGCGCGCGGGTCATGTCCAGGCGGTAGTGACGCGGGTCGAACTGGCTGTGCAGTTGGGTCAACACGTCGCCTTCGGCCGCGTCGATCACCACCTCTTCCAGGCCCAGCATTGCCTGGCGCCAGACCACCTGCACCGGCTCGTCGAGCCCGTCCCAGGCGATGCTGCTGCGCAAGATGTCGTGGCGATCGATCACACTTTGCAGCGCCTTGGCGAACAGGTTCACCTGCGCGGGGCCGGCAAACGCAAATTTCATGTGCAGCAGGTAGGCATCGCCCTGGCTCGCGGACAGGTGGTGGTAGAGCATGCCGCCCTGCAGCGGCGCCAGGGGGTAGATGTCCTGCACGTTGGCCACGCCGCCGGGCACCGTGGCGACGATACGGTCGATAGCGGCCTGGTCCAGCTCGGCCAGGGGCAACAGGTCGGGGGTGATCCGGGTGCAATCGGAGGTGATCCGGTTGGCCGGCACCACCAGCTCATGGTGCCCACTCACCGCGGCGGCCAGGGCAGCCAGGGTCGGCTTGCCGAACAACACGCGCACATCGGCGCTCAGTTCGATCTGGCGCATGCGCTCGATCAGCTTGACGGCCAGCAGCGAATGGCCGCCCATTTCAAAGAAGTTGTCGTGGCGGCCTACACGCTCCACCCCGAGCAATTCTTGCCAGATAAGCGCCAGGATCTGTTCCACCTCGCCTTCGGGACGCTCGTACTCGCGACGCGCCAACGCTTCGGCGTCAGGCGCGGGCAAGGCTTTGCGGTCGAGTTTGCCGTTGGTGGTCAGCGGCAGGCTGTCGAGTATTACAAAGGCGCTCGGCACCATGTAGTCAGCCAGGTGCACCAGCAACTGGGTGCGCAGCTCGGCGGCGCTCGGTTCATGGCCCTCGGTGGCAATCAGGTAAGCCACCAAGCGTTTATTGCCCGGCTGGTCTTCGCGAGCGATCACCACCGCATCGCGCACCCCGTCGCAGGCCGCCAGGCGCGCTTCGATCTCGCCCAGCTCAATGCGGAAACCACGGATTTTCACCTGGTCGTCGTTACGCCCCAGGTAGTCGATGCTGCCGTCGGCCAACCAGCGGCCCAGGTCGCCGGTCTTGTACAGGCGCGCATCGGCGCGCCCGCTGAACGGGTCGGCAATGAAGCGCTCGGCGTTCAGCTCAGGACGGTTCAGGTAGCCACGGGCCACGCCCGCACCGCCCACGTACAACTCGCCCACCACCCCGACCGGCACCGGCTCGCGGCGCTCATCCAGCACATACAGTTGCAGGTCCGGAATGCGCCCGCCGATCGGACTTACGCCCACCAGTTGCGCGTCGGCAGCTTCCAGCGCGCGGTAGGTCACGTGCACGGTGGTTTCGGTGATGCCGTACATGTTGACCAGTTGGGTGCCAGCGTTGGCCACGCGGGCATACCAGGGTTTGAGCATGCCCGGCTCCAGCGCTTCGCCACCGAAAATCACCTGGCGCAGGGAGTGCTTCAATGCACTCTGGCCCTGGGCGGCGATCAACTGGCGGAACGCGCTGGGGGTCTGGTTGAGGATGGTCACGCCCGCGCTGCACAGCAGCGCGTAGCACTCGTCGGGCGAGCGGCTGGTGAGTTGCGGCACCACCAGCAACTGGCCGCCGTGCACCAGCGCGCCCCAGATCTCCCACACCGAGAAGTCGAACGCGAACGAGTGGAACAGCGCCCACACGTCCTCGTCATTGAAGCTGAACCAGCCCTCGGTGGCCGAGAACAGGCGTGCCACGTTGCGGTGTTCGATCATCACGCCCTTGGGCAGGCCGGTGGAACCGGAGGTGTAGATCACGTAGGCAAGATTGGCCGAGGTAAGCCCTGGCACATGCGGGTTGGTCACGGCTTGCGCCTGCAAGTCCGCCGACGCCAGGTCCAGCACCGGCACCGACAGCTCGGCCACCCGCGAGGCCGTTGCCGCCTGTACCAGCACCGCCACTGGGGCGCTGTCTTGCAGGGTGTAGCTGATGCGCTCTTGCGGGTACGCCGGGTCGATCGGTACATAACCGGCACCCGCCTTGAGGATGCCCAGCAGGCCGACGATCATCTCCAGCCCGCGCTCCACGCAAATGGCCACGCGGTCATCCGGGCGCACGCCCAGTGCCAGCAAGCGGTGGGCGACCTGGTTGGCGCGGCGGTTCAGCTCGCCGTAGCTCAGGCGCTGGTCTTCAAACAGCACCGCCGTGGCGTCCGGACGGCTGCCCGCCTGGCGTTCGATCTGGTGGTGGATCAATGTGGCATCGGCAAACAGCGTGTCTGTGGCGTTCCAGCGCTGCAGCAGTTGCTCGCGCTCGGCCGCTGGCAGTATCGGCAGGTTCAGCAGCGACGCTTGCGGGGTGTGTTCCAGGGCTTGTACCAAATGCTCCAGGGCACATTGCATGTAGCCGCATACGCGTTCGGCGCCAATTGCGCCGTCGGCCATGACCGACAGGCTGAAGGCGTCGCCCAAGTCGTTGACCGACAGGGTCAGCGGGTAGTTGGTGCGCTCCTTGCTATCAAGGACACGAATACCGTCCCAGGCCGCCACGGCCTCTTGCGACATATCCGCACCGCCCAGTTGGCGGTAGTTGAGCAGCGAGCTGAACAAAGGTGTCGTCGCCGCCACCTTGCTGCACCGCTGCGCCAGCACCAGGGAAGCGTGTTCGTGGCTCAGCAGCCCGGTCAAGCGCGCATGGGTGCTCTTGACCAGTGCACGCACGCCCGCTTCGCCCAGGCTGACCCGCAGCGGCAGGGTGTTGATGAACATGCCCAGCGCACGATCGGCACCTTCACCGCCTTGCAGGCGCCCCAACAACACGGTGCCAAACACCACGTCATCACGCCCAGACACACCGCCCAGGACCCGCGCCCACGCCAGGTGATACAGGCTGGCCGGGGTCACCCCCAGTTGCCGGGCCTGCGCGCGCAGGCGCTGGCTGAAGCTGTCGTCCAGCGCCCGGTACACCTCTTCAATACCGTGGCCTTCGCCCTGTACATCCTGCAAACCGAACGGCAGGCTAGGCTCGTCGATATCCCCAAGCATCTCGCTGAAGAACGCTTCATGTTCCTCGCGGCTGACCCCCAGGCGGGCCTGGGCCACGTAGTTGCGGTACGGCACCGACGGTGGCAACTGTGCCTGCTCACCACGGGTGTGGGATTCGATTTCTGCGATGAGCATGCGCAGTGACGTGGCGTCGTCCACCAGGTGGTGCAGCAGCAACACCGCCGCCCACCGGTTGTTGGGCGCGTCTTCGCTGTAGCCGATGCGCATCAGCGGGGCCTGGCGGATATCCAGGCGGTGGTGACGCGGGTTGAGGCGTGCCGTCAGTTGCTCGGCGATGTCACCGTCGGCCGGGTCAAGGCGGATTTCATCCAGGCCCAACGGCGCCTCGCGCCACACCACTTGTACCGGCTCGTCGAGCCGCTCCCATACCACGGCGGTACGCAGGATGTCATGACGCGTAATCACACACTGCAGCGCCGTCGCAAACTGCTGAATACGCTCACGGCTGTCAAAGCTGAACGTCATGTATTGCAAGTAGGGATCGCCCTGGGCGGCTGCCAGGTGGTGATACAAAATGCCTTCCTGCAACGGTGCCAGGCTGTAGATTTCCTGCACGTTGCGGGCACCACCCGGTACTGTCGCGACAACACGATCGATACCCGCCTGGTCCAGGTCCGCCAACGGCAGCATGTCCGGGGTGATGTGCTCGCAGCCCTCGGGCACCCGGTTGGCAGGCACCACCACGTCCTTGCGGGCGCCCGCCACGGCGGCGGCCAACGCGGCCAAAGTCGGCTGGCCAAACAGCACACGCACGTCGGCGCTCAGGTCGACTTGACGCATGCGTTCGATCAGCTTGACCGCCAGCAGCGAATGCCCGCCCAACTCGAAAAAGTGATCCTGGCGCCCCACCTGCTCCACGCCCAGCAACTCTTGCCAGATACCGGCGATCAAGGTTTCGACCTCGCCTTGCGGCGCCTCGTACTGGCGGCGCGCCAAGGCATCGGCGTCCGGCGCGGGCAAGGCCTTGCGGTCGAGCTTGCCGTTGGTGGTCAGCGGGAAACTGTCCAGCATCACAAAGGCGCCCGGCACCATGTACTCGGCCAGGTGCACCAGCAATTGAGTACGCAACTCGGCGGCGCTGGGCGGCGTGCCCTCGGCGCCGATCACATAGGCCACCAGGCGTTTGTCACCCGGCTCGTCTTCACGGGCGACCACCACCGCTTCGCGCACGCCCTCGCAGGCGGCCAGACGCGCTTCGATTTCGCCCAACTCGATACGGAAACCACGGATTTTCACCTGGTCGTCGTTACGCCCCAGGTAGTCGATGCTGCCATCGGCCAGGCGACGGCCCAGGTCGCCAGTCTTGTACAGACGGGCGTCGGCGCGGCCGCTGAACGGGTCGGCAATAAAGCGCTCGGCGTTCAGTTCAGGACGGTTCAGATAACCCCGCGCCACCCCTGCCCCGCCCACGTACAACTCGCCCACCACCCCAACCGGCACCGGCTCGCGGCGTTCATCCAGCACGTACAGTTGCAGGTCCGGAATGCGCCCGCCAATCGGGCTCACACCCACCAGTTGTGCGTCGGCAGCTTCCAGTGCGCGGTAGGTCACGTGCACGGTGGTTTCGGTAATGCCGTACATGTTGACCAGCTGGGTGCCAGCGTTGGCCACGCGGGCGTACCACGGCTTGAGAATGCCCGGCTCCAGGGCCTCACCGCCAAAGATCACCCGGCGCAGGGAGTGCTTGAGGTCACTCTGGCCCTGGGCAACGATCAACGAGCGGAACGCGCTAGGAGTCTGGTTGAGGATGGTCACACCGGCGCTGCACAGCAGCGCATAGCACTCGTCGGGGGAACGGCTGGTGAGTTGCGGCACCACCAGCAACTGGCCGCCGTGGATCAGCGCGCCCCAGATTTCCCACACCGAGAAGTCGAAGGCGAACGAGTGGAACAGCGCCCACACGTCCTGGTCATTGAAGTTGAACCAATCTTCGGTGGCGGTGAACAAGCGCGAAACGTTGCGGTGTTCGATCATCACGCCTTTGGGCAGGCCAGTGGAGCCGGAGGTGTAAATCACATAGGCCAGGTTCGCCGAAGTCAGGCCCGGCACATCCGGGTTGACGGTGGACTCTGCTTGCCAGTCGCCCGCCGCCAGGTCGAGCACCGGCACCGACAATTCGGCCACGCGCGAGGCCGTGGCGGCCTGCACCAGTACCGCGACCGGGGCGCTGTCTTGCAGGGTGTAGCTGATGCGTTCTTGCGGGTACGCCGGGTCGATCGGCACGTAGCCAGCACCCGCCTTGAGGATGCCCAGCAGGCCGACGATCATGTCCAGGCCGCGCTCCACGCAGATCGCCACACGGTCATCCGGGCGCACGCCCAGGCCCAGCAGGCGGTGGGCGACTTGGTTGGCGCGGCGGTTCAGTTCGCCGTAGCTCAGGCGCTGGTCGTCGAACAGCACGGCGGTGGCGTCCGGGTGGGCGGCTGCGCGGGCTTCGACCTGGCCGTGGATCAGCGCGTTGTCAGCAAAGGCCTGATCGGTGGTGTTCCAGTGTTGCAACAGGTGGTGGCGCTCAGTCGCGGGTAAAATGCCCAGCGTTCTCAGGGGCGCGTCCGGCGTCTGTTCCAACGCAGCCACCTGGCTTTCCAGCGCCGCGTGCAAGTAATGCGCAACCCGTGCGGCGCCGATACCGACATCCGCCAGGACAGTGATGTGAAAGTCTTCGCCCAGGTCATCGAGGTTGACCGTCAAGGGATAGTTGGTGCGCTCTTCTGCCCCCAGCGCCTGCATACCCGCCCAGGCCGTCTGGGCCTCTGCGCCACCGCCAGTGCTGCTGTGGCGATAGTTGAGCATTGCGCTGAACAGCGGCGTGGGCGTTGCAACCCCGCTGCAGCGCTGGGCCAGGGCCAGCGAGGCATGTTCATGCTGCAGCAGTGCGGTCAAGCGTTCATGGGTCAGTTTCAGGCCGCTGCGCACACTCTGCTCGCCCACGCTCACGCGCAGCGGCAAGGTATTGATAAACATCCCCAACGCACGATCCGAGCCCTCGCCCGCGTGCATGCGCCCCAGCAACACGGTGCCGAACACCACTTCCTGGCGCCCGGACACGCGGCCCAGCACCTGCGCCAACGCCAGGTGCATCACGCTGGCCGCACTCACGCCCAACTGCCGGGCCTGCGCGCGCACCCGCTTGCTCAGGCTGTTTTCGATCATCAGGCGACTTTCTTCAATGCCACGGCCGTCACCTTGCACATCTTGCAAACCGAACGGCAGGGTCGGCTCATCGATGTCGGCCAGCATCTCGCGAAAGAACGCTTCGCGTTGCTGATCGCTGCCGCCAAGGCGCGCCTGAGCTACGTAGTTGCGGTACGGCACCGGCTCACCCAATTGCTCGGTCTGGCCCAGCAGGAAGGCTTGCATTTCGTGCTGCACCACGTCCATGGCGGTATGGTCCAGGGCCATGTGGTGAAACAACAGCACCGCCACCCAGCGTTGGTTCGGCACATCCTGGGCAAACGCTACACGCATCATCGGCGCCTGGCGGATATCCAGGCGGTAATGGCGGGCGTCGAAACGGGCTTGTAATTGGGTCAGCACATCACCGTCAAGCGGGTCCAGGCGCACGTCCTCACAAACCAGAACGGCCTTGCGCAACACCACCTGCATTGACTCATCCAGGCTCTCCCAGACTAGGGTGGTGCGCAGGATATCGTGGCGGTTGATGACGTATTGCAGCGCCTGGGTAAAACGCTCCAGCGACGCGCGATCATCAAACGCGTAGTGCGATTGCAACAGATAGGGGTCGCCCTGCTCAGCGGACAGGTGGTGGTAAAGCATGCCTTCTTGCAGGGGCGCCAGCGGATAAATGTCCTTGACGTTGGCTACCCCACCCGGCACGGCCTCGACGATCCGGTCGATCGTGGCCTGGTCCAGGGCGGTCAACGGCAGCATCTGGGGGGTAATGCGGTAAGCCGGGCTGACCCAATCACCGCCGTTGCGGCCAATCAACTCAAGCAGTTGCGCTTTGTGCAGGCGCAGGTTGTCGAACAACTCATCATCAATCCCCTCGTCGTCGCCCAGGATGATCAGGTCATCCTCTTCGCGTTGGAGGTGGATCGCATGGGTAGAAAGAGCTGCCATCAATTCGCTGAAGTGCATTTTGTAACCTGCTTAAGATTCGGAAACGGTGACGAGAAAGTCCGGCTTCAGATGCAACGTAATGTCCGAGCGTCGAACAGCAGCGAATGGCCAGTCATTGGCGAGACGCTGTAGCCGTCAGGTTCAAAAAAGTGATTGGTTAAGACGCGTGCCCCGGGGGGTTTCCACTGGGCAGGAAAACTAAAACATCGGGGGGGAGGTGTATGTCATGGGAAGCAGGGACAACGGTAGCGGGCTCGGATTGTTGGGGTCATATCCGTTGCTGCGGTAACGGCGGCTGGTGGTTCCGCCCTTACGGCGGGTCACTTTTGGAAGAGCGCCAAAAGTAACCAAAAGCGCTTCGCCCCACCACTCGGCACCTCGCTGACGCTCGGTGTGCCCGTAGTCCGACATTCAATCGGGGGGCCGCCGCTATCGGCCATCCATGGCCGAGAGCGGCTAAGCCGGCGTCCTGCCGGCTTACCCCCCGCTTGAACATCGGCCTACGGCCAGCGTGGTTTAACGGGGCGCTCAAGATCAAGATCAAAAGCAGATCAAGATCAAAAGCAGGCGGCCTGGCGGCCGACCTTGAAGCTTGGAGCCTGGTGCTTTACTTCCTCCATCTTTCATTAGTGCTACTGCACAGCCAAACGTGTGGCAAGTCACTCACCACAACAGCGGATGAGTGAATTTACAGACCGGCTGCCAGACCGCCTGCTCTTGATCTTGATCTTGCTTTTGATCTGAATCGCCCCGTTAACCACGATGGCCGGATTCCGACCTTGATCCGGGGGGTAAGCCGGCAGGACGCCGGCTTAGCCGCGCTGGGCCATGGATGGCCCATCGCGGCGCCCCCCCGGAGCAAGGTTGGAATACGGGCATGCCGAGCGTCAGCGAGGCACCGAGTGGTGGGGCGAAGACCTTTTGGTTACTTTTGGGGCGTCTGCCAAAAGTGACCCGCCGTAAGGGCGGAACCACCACCAGCCGTAACCAAAATAACGGATATGTCCCCCCCCCCCCAAAAAAGCCCTCAGATCCGGCGCTTACGTTCAAGCGTAGGCACGGTAGACTGCGGCACCGCCACATGCTCCACCTTCCCCACCGCCCCCGCCATCCCCACCAACGTCGGCTGAGCCAACAACACCCGCAAGTCCGCATCCAACCCCTGCTTGCGCATCAGCTCAACCAAACTCACCGCCAGCAACGAATGCCCGCCCAATTCAAAGAAGTGGTCATGCCGCCCCACCTGCTCCACCTTGAGCACCTGCGCCCACAGCTGCGCCAACGCCACTTCCACCGGCCCTTGCGGCGCCTCGTAGACCCGGCTGACCAACGCAGCCTGATCCGGTACGGGCAAGGCCTTGCGATCCACCTTGCCGTTGTTGGTCAACGGCAAACTGTCAAGCCGCACATAGGCCGACGGCACCATGTACTCCGGCAATTGCCCCTGCAACCGCGCACGCAAGGCGTCGATGTCCAGCGGCTCGCGCTCGGTGAAGTACGCCACCAGGCGCTTGTGCCCCGGCTCGTCCTGACGCGCCAACACCACCGCGTCGCGCACTCCCGGGCAACCGGCCAGGCGGGTTTCGATCTCGCCCAGTTCGATACGGAACCCACGAATCTTCACCTGCTGGTCATTACGGCCCCGGTACTGCAAGGTGCCGTCCGCCAGCCAGGCCACCAGGTCGCCGGTGCGGTACATCAAACCGCTGTTGAACGGGTCGGCGAGGAATTTCTCCGCCGTCAGGTCTTCACGGTTCAAGTAGCCCAACGCCACACCCTGGCCACCGATGTACAACTCGCCGGTCACGCCTACCGGCACCGGTTGCTGATGGGCATCCAGCACATAGGTCAGGGTGTTGCCCACCGGACGTCCGATGGGAATGCTGCCCTCGCCCACGTCGGTAATCGCGTGGGTGGTGGAGAACGTGGTCGCCTCGGTCGGGCCGTAGCCGTTGAGCAGGTGCTGCGGTGCGCCGTCCTTGAGCACCCGTGCAATCACGCTCGGGTCCAGCACGTCGCCTCCCACGATCAGGTAGCGCAGTTGCGGGAACACCGGCAACAGGCTTTCGGCGTATTGGTGGAACAACCCGGCGGTCATCCACAACACACTGACCGACTGCTGCTGCAACAGCGCCGCAAACCCGCTCTGGGACAACAGCGTGTCCTGATCGACCACCACCACCGCGCCGCCGTTGAGCAGCGGCGCCCATACGTCCAGGGTGCTGGCGTCGAACGCCGGGTTGGAGGCAAAGGCCACGCGGTCGTGGGCGTTGAAGTCGGCATAGCCGTTGTTGATCACCAACCGCGTGATCGCCCGGTGCGGCACCAACACGCCTTTGGGCGTGCCGGTGGAGCCGGAGGTGTACATGATGTACGCCGCCGTCTCGGCCGATTGCGCAAGCGCCGGGTTGTACGCAGGCGCGCTGTCCAGGTTCAACCCGTCCAGGTCCAGGCGCCGCACCTCAAAGGCCAGCGACTGGTCGGCATGGCTCAGCAGCAACGCTGCCTGGCTGTCGCGCACCATGAATTCCTGGCGCTCGGCCGGGGCGTTGATGTCCAGTGGCACGTACACCGCCGCACATTTGCTGATTGCCAATTGGCTCACCAGCAGGTCTACCGAACGGGCCAGCAGCACCGCGACACTCGCGCCGGGTTGCACACCAGCGCTCATCAGGTGATGAGCCAGGCGGTTGGCGCGGGCGTTCAACTCGCCATAGCTGACGCGTTGCTCGCCATGCACCGCGGCCAGTGCCTCCGGCCGGGACTGTGCCTGGGCCTCAAACACAACGTGCACCGGTTCACTGCCCGGGTAGGGGCGTGCGGTGGCGTTGAAGGCTTGCAGCAGTTGCTGGCGTTCATCGGCCGGCAATATCGACACCCGGCTCAAGGCCGCGTGCGGCGCCTGTTCCAGTGCATCGACCAGGCCGGTCAGTACGCTGCACACGTAGCCCAGCACCCGCGCGGCGCCTACCGAACGCGGCGCCAGGGTGTTGACCCGGAAGTCATTACCCACATCGTCCACCGACAGAATCAGCGGGAAGCTGTCGACCCCTTCCCCGCCCAGTATTTCGATGCCTTCCCACGCCGCTTGGCTGGCCTCGCTGACCGTGGCAGAACCATGACGGTAGTTGAGCAAGGCGCTGAACAGCGGCGCCGGGGCCACCACGCCACTGCAGCCCTGTGCCAGGGCCAGCGAAGCATGTTCGTGGGCCAGCAACTGGCTCAGGGCCACGTGGGTGTGTTTCACCGACG
>NZ_JBSVWN010000070.1:0-27415 GCF_054071325.1 Pseudomonas sp. SDO5215_S409
ATATATGCACCTCTTACTCATGTTATGCCCGAACACAAAATTTCTGACACCCTCCCGGTCCACCACTTCACCATCTAAAGACGTTCACAAACGTCTTTTTTTGCGCCTGAAACCCAGCAAATACAGAATTTTCACAGCTACTGAGGCCTTCCGAGTTTTTAACCCCACCCACCTCACCCCAACCGCCCCCCCGCCCTCAACCCCTGCGTCAACAACGACACCAACGGCTGCACCAAATGCGCCGTGCGTACGTCATCACCGATCACCGCCACTTCCGTGCTCGGCAGGGGTGGCAGTTTTTCTGTCGGTTCAATAATGCGCATGCCTTCTTGCAGAAAAGAGGTGCCCAGTGCGGTGATGCCCAGGCCACCGGCCACGGCGGCTTGGGCGCCCATG
Source organism: Pseudomonas sp. SDO5215_S409 (assembly GCF_054071325.1). Classification (NCBI taxonomy): domain Bacteria; kingdom Pseudomonadati; phylum Pseudomonadota; class Gammaproteobacteria; order Pseudomonadales; family Pseudomonadaceae; genus Pseudomonas; species Pseudomonas sp. SDO5215_S409. The sequence goes on from NZ_JBSVWN010000070.1 coordinate 397, forward strand.
AGGTTGCTGGTTACGCACGCGCAGGCCCATTCGCGACCGACCGAGGCGAGGGCGTCGATCATGATGGATCGGTATGCGCAGGGCGGGCGCATCATCACTAGGCGCACGGGGCGGGAGGGCTCGAGTTGGTAGTCGTGGGCGGCGATCCAGACCAGTGGTTCGCGCCAGATAACGCGGCCCAGTTGCGCCGTGGCGCTGATTTTACGTTTGGCGATGACCACATCCAGTAGCCCGGCGTCGTGATCGCCCAGCAGGTCGTCGCTCAGGCCCGTGGTCAGTTCAAGCTGGATGTCCGGGTAAAGTTTGCTGAAGCGTGACAGCAATTTGGGCAGTTGGGTCAGTACCAGGTTTTCCGAAATGCCCAGCCGTAGCAGGCTGACTTGCGCCGGGCTCTTGACCTCGTGCATGAACGTCTCGAAGTGCACCATCATCTTGCGGGCCGCCACCAGCAGGCGTTCGCCGTCTGGGGTCAGTATCAGGGTGCGGCTGGTCCGTTCAAAAACACGTAAGCCGAGGATGTCTTCCAGGTGGATGATTTTTTTGCTGACCGCCGATTGTGAGCGGGCGATGACGTCGGCAGCGGCGGTGAAGCTGCCGGTTTCGGCGACGGCGATGAAGGCGCGAAGCAGGTCGATCTCAACGTCGTTGGCGTGCATGATGAATTCGATTTTCTACTGGGTTCCAGTAAATTTATGCGTTTGTCATCTAGATGGCAAACGCCCAGCATTCCTCCTGTCCCCTTGAGAACGGGCTAAAGCCCAAAAGACTGGAGTGGTTCCATGAGTGCTGATACCGCTGTAGACATCGTCGAACGTTTTTGGCGCGAAGTGTGGCAAGCGCAAGACCCGCAGGCCGCTATGCGTTTTGTGGCCGAGGACTTCGTCGCCACCACCGCAGGCGTCGAGGTGGTGGGCCGCCAAGCCTTTATTGAATGGATCGGCGCGTTTCAATCCAAGATTGAGGACTTTCAATTCACCAGCCTCGACACCTTCCAGAACGCGCAAGGCAGCCGGGTGGCGTCACGCTGGAAAATCACCGGCAAAAATCAGGGTTTCATCGGTGGGCGGGCGTGTGGCAGCCCTTTTGAGATGACCGGGACGGCCGTATGGGCGGTGCGCCCGGACGGTCAATTGGCTCATAACTGGGTGGAGCGCAATGCGCTGGAAGTGCATCGCGATTTGATCGGCCTGTAACCACCCCAAGGGAGTCTTGCGATGAAATCACGCCTTTCTTGGGTTGCGTTGGTTTGCTGCGCGCCAGCCTGGGCGCAACCGTCGACGAGCGAGCCGAGCGTTCCCGTCGAGCAGTACCACTACGGCATGCAACTGGACGTTGCTGAGGTCGTGTCCACCACCACACCGGCGGACAAGTGCAAACCGTCCCCGGTCACCCTGATTTATCGGGATTCGCAAGGCCATCTCAAAGGCCTGGAATACCTGGTGATCTCGGTGGACTGCGACAGCGCTGGCGGATGAACACCGCCCGCCCGGCACACCACCGGGCGGGCGCACGCGGCAACGCCAATCGGCGGGCGAGCGCCGCATTGCTGCTGTTGCTGCACGTGCTGACGCCTGCCCATGATGCCCGCCCGCCATGCGTCGTCATCAACAAGGCCTACTGCCAACGGAATTCAGGGCGACTGCACACGCCCCGCCCACGCTGACAGACCACCCGCGAAATGCCTTACAAAACCCCGCCCCCGTTCACGAAATATTAAGAAACGCCCTCGTATACTCCCCGGTCACCCTGCCCGCTCCCCCCGAGCGGTCCCCTGCTCCGGTAGCTCGAATACATGACGCGTTCCGCTCCCCTGCTGTTTCTTCTCGCTTGTCTGTTGTTCTTCTGCGCCTTGGGCAATCACACGCTGCAAGGCTCTACCGAAGCCCGGGTGGCGGGGATCGCCATGGCCATGCACTTGGACAATGACTGGGTGGTGCCTCAGTTGTTTCGTGAGCCGTTCCTGGAAAAACCGCCGCTGAGCCTATGGCTCGATGCGGGGGCGATTCGTTTGTTCGGTGCCAGTGCCGGGGCGGTGCGGTTGGCGTCGGCGTTTGCCGGGTTGTTCAGTGTAATGGTGCTGTACGGCATGTTGCGCAGGTTCGGGCGGCCGAGGGCGTTGGCGTTTTCGGCCGGGTTGATGCTGGCGACCATGGCCAGTTACTGGAGTAACGCGCGTGGCGTGGGCGAGGATTCGTTGCTGACGCTGGGCGTGACCACCGCACTGTTGGCGTTTTATCAGGCCACGCGCCCGGTCGCCGAGCGCGCCGGTTCACAACGGGGCACTTGGGCGCTGTTCACGCTGGGCATGGTGATCGCGACCTTGAGCAAAGGCGTGTTGGGCCTGGCGATGCCGGGGATTGTGATTTTTGTGTACCTGCTGAGCACCAGCCTGATGGACAAGCGCGTGCGCCTGGGTGACTGGCTGCGCCCGGCGCTGTTTACGCTGCTCGCCCTCATCCCGCTGGCGATCTGGCTGTGCTTGCTGTTCCAGCGCGGCGGTCTGCAGGCGGTGGCGGAAGTGCTGTTGCGCAACAGCGTCGGGCGGTTCAGCGGCTCGTTTGTCGAGGCCGGTCATTACGAGCCTTTCTACTATTACATCGCCAAGCTGCCCGAGGCGTTCCTGCCCTGGAACCTCCTCGTGTACCTGGGCCTGTGGCACTTTCGCAAAAGCCTGGTGCATAACCGCTACCGTTTGTTTTTCTGCGTCTGGCTGGTGGCGCAGTTCACACTGCTGACGCTGGCGTCGAGCAAGCGCACGGTTTACCTGATGGCCCTGGCGCCCGCGGCCGCCGTGCTGGCGGCGGAATATGCCGGGGTGTTGCTGGAGGGGTTGAAGAACCGCGCAGCGCTATCGCCTGGCGCCAAGTACCTGCATGAACGTCGTTGGGGCGTGGCCGGTAGTGTGTTCAGCCTGGTGGTGGCCTGCTACCTGATCGCGGCGATCTGGTTTGCGCCCAAGGCCGATGTGCGCCAGTCGTTCGTGCCGCTGATCAATCAGGTTCAGCAGTATCAGGCGCAAGGCCAGGAGGTGGTGCTGTATCAACCGAACGAACGCGTGGCGGGCGCCAGCGTGTTTTACACCCAGGCCTACCTGAGGATCCTGCAGACGCAAGCCGAACTGCAGGCTTACCTGGCGGCCAAACCCGGCAACGTCGCGTTGCTCGATCAGGTCCAGCCGCTGACCATTCCCGTCACCGTTATCAAGCAGATGGCGGTCAACCGCCAGCCTTACTACTTCATCGCGCAGTAAGGCGGGCGCAAGGTCATCAGTGCTTGGTGACCTTGTCCAGGTAGCCCATGGCGAACGCCGAGATCACAAACGTCATGTGGATGATCACGTACCACATCAGGTGCTGTGGGTCGACGTTCTTGGCGTCCATGAAGATGCGCAGCAGGTGGATGGACGAGATCGCGACGATCGACGCCGCCACCTTCATCTTCAAGGACGAGGAGTCCATGGTGCCCAGCCAGTTGAGTTTTTCCTTGCTCTCATCGATGTCCAACTGCGAGACGAAGTTTTCGTAGCCAGAAATCATCACCATCACCAGCAGGCCGCCCACCAGGGCCATGTCGATCAGCGACAGCAGCACCAGGATCAGGTCCGACTCGGCCATCGAGAACACGCTGGGCAGCAGGTGCACCACTTCCTGGAAGAACTTCAGCGCCAGCGCCAGCAAGCCCAGGGACAAACCGAAATAGATCGGCGCCAGCAGCCAACGCGAGGCGTACATAGCATTTTCGATAAAACGTTCCATTGAATTTCACACAGCCAGGCCAAAAATGGCCGCGAGTATACCAGCCGCATGCAATCACCCGCATCCGTCGGGAAAACTGATGTGTACGGCATCTGTAAAGGGGTTTTTCTGCTAGTGTCGAGCTACTCAACTCGGCCCGACACCGTCGGACAGGAAGACTCGGATAATGGATGCGCGATCCCCCTTGGCCACCCTCGGCCTGTGCGTGGCGTTGCTGATGGGCGCAGGTTGCTCCCCTAAAGAAGAGCAAAAACCGACCAGCCTGGAAGAACGCACCAGCCGTTTCGAGCAGTCGCTGGACGCCATTGCCGACCCCAGACTCAAGGACGCCATCTCTGAACTCGGCAGCTCCCTGCTGTTGCTCGAGCGCGCCCGGGTCAAGCTCGCCACCAAGCCTGTCGAAACCCAATACACCGACGACGCCCTGGTGCTGCTCAAGCATTACCCCACGCCACAGGCGCTGGTGGACACCTACATCAACGGCCTGTTCGTGCTGCGCAAGACCTCCCATTCCGACTACCTCACCGACCTGCAACCGGTGTTTGCGTTCAGCTTTGACGGCCCCGACCCGTTTCCTTTTCCCCATGCGCTGGAGTGGCAGTCGGTCACCTTGAGCAACGACAAAGTCATCCCGTTCCAGCCGGAGTGGTCGGAAACCGACCCGGGCATCCAACTGAGCCCCACCAGCTCCAACCTCACCAACCCCGATGACCTCACCGTCACCTACCCCTTTGTGGAAGGCATCGAGACAGACAACAAAAGCCAGCCCCAGCCGGTCAGCCTCAAGGGCAAAGTGGAAATCATCGCGCCACGCAAGATCTTCACCTTTGACCTGTCGAAAAAAGACGTGGGCCGCAAGCGCACCCAGGACAACATCACCGTCACCCTGCTGACCCTCGAAAAGAACTACGCCGAGATCGAACTGAGCAACAGCGCGCCCCTGGCACCGGAAGTTGATGACGAGTCCCCCAACCCGCTGTTGGTGCAGGCACGCGACACCACCGGGCAGTTTCTCTCCCGCTCGGGCTCGATCAACGAAAACGCCGAGCAACTGGCGTTTTACGAGAAACAACTGGCCGAGATGCAAAAGCAAAAAACCTGGTCGGATGCCTTTGAAAAACAGCTGGAAGACGAACAAAAAGCCTTTGAACACAAACAGAACAGCCACTACGCCAAGGTGTATTTCAACGGCCTGATCGATAACGTGCAGCTCAGCGTGCTGGACTTTTCCCAGGCCACCGTCACCCGCAAAGACCTCGACTTGCCCGTGCGGCGCTTCGACCGCAACAGCCTGGAGAAAACCGTACAAAGCCTGCCGATGCCCGTGACCGTGTACGACGACCAGGCCGCCGACTGGCTCAAGGGCGCCACGCTGCCCGAAGACCAGTTGAAGAAATCCATCACCATTACCCAATCGGTCGACGACGCCAGCGCTGCGCACATTGAGTTCGAGCACCCCTACACCTTCAACGATGAACTGCTGGGCGATGAACGCAGCGGCGGCGATACGCCCCTGACGTTCTTTACCGCCGATGACGCAGGCCAGCGCGGTGAACCCATCGAGCTGCCCGCCGAAGCCTTCGAAATCGACCCGCTGCAAGGCACCATCACCTATGACTTGAACCTGTTCCCGGAAACCCCGGCGTTTGCTGTGGGTTCGATGCCGCTGTTCCTGGCCAGCATCGAAAAAGGCGCGGCCAGCATCAGCCAACTGCCCAAGGGCCTGGCGTTGAAGGACAACGCGCTGATCGTCGACCAGAAGCAATTCCCGTCCGACAGCTGGCGGTTTTATGCCAAGGACGCCAGCGGCAATTACCTCAAGGAGATTTTCGGGGTGAGCCACCGGGCCGCGGAATACGGCACGGCGCTGTTTGATGTGCACTACTTTTATGGCCAGCCGACTGTGCTGGAAACCTACCACCGCACCCAGTTGAAGACGCTGGAGTACGGCTTTGAAGTGAAGCTGGACAAGGCCGAGTCAGCCCCCACCGCCAAACCTTGAAGCCAGGCGGCAACGCTCAGTGCAGATCGCTGAGCGCCCGCTGCCGCCCACCGTTGATAGAGCGCAAATGCGCCTGTAAATGCAGGCACCAGATCTGTGGGTCGTCCGTCAGTTCATACCCGTGCAGCGACAGGCTTTCGACAATCGAGTCCAGGATGGTTTGTGCCACGAACGGCCCGTGAAACGGCCCTTGGGCCTTGATGGTCGACGGCTGCTCGCCGGTCATTCCGGCGGCGAACAGCAAGGTCCACATCCCGGTATCCCCCGCAAGAGGGCGAATGGAGCATTCGATCCGGGTGACCAGGCCCAGGCACTGGCGGGTGAGGCAGAGGTTGCGCGGCATGGCGGCGGCCCTCGGTAGATCCGGTATTGAGCCCCGCGCACGAGGCTGTCTCTATCCAGCGACTCCTGTGAATATCCCTTGAGCTGAGAATAGAAGAAAACCGCGACAAACCAATGCGGGGGGACCAACGGCCAACTGCCATCAGGGCGGCGTCAAAATTGTGCCGGGCTGCGCTCCCACGCCTGGCGTGGGAGCGGTCAACGCCTGCTGAATCACACGGGCTTGGCCTCAGCCAGCGCCTCCTGCGCCAGCTCTTTTTCGGCTTCTTTCAAGTCTTCTTCGCTGATCATCTCGGCAATTTCGCGCAGGCGCTCTACCACTCGCCCGTTGACGCTGCCTTCCGGGAACTGCCCCTCTTCGTCCGGGCTGCCCGCAGGCTCGCCCACCAACAGGCTCAAGGCCTCGTCGGCCTGGCGCACGGCGTACACGTGGAACTGCCCGGCGCGCACCGCTTGCAGCACCTTTTCGTCGAGCATCAGCGTGGCCACGTTGGCCTGCGGAATGATCACCCCTTGCTCGCCCGTCAACCCACGGGCTTCACACAGGCGGAAGAACCCTTCGATCTTCTCGTTGACCCCGCCCACCGCCTGCACTTCACCAAACTGGTTGATCGAGCCGGTGATGGCAAAACACTGTTTGAGCGGGGTTTTCGACAACGCCGAGATCAAGGTGCACGCTTCGCCCAGTGAGGCGCTGTCGCCATCGACGTACCCGTAGGACTGCTCCAGGGCGATGCTAGCGGAGATCGCCAGCGGAAATTCCTGGGCATAGCGGCTGCCCAGGTAACCGGTAAGGATCATCACGCCCTTGGAGTGAATCGGCTGCCCCAGGTTAACTTCGCGCTCGATGTCCACAATGCCGCTGCCGCCCGGATACACCGTGGCGGAAATCCGCGCTGGCACGCCAAAGGCTGAGTCGCCCACTTCCAGCACGGTCAGCCCGTTGCACTTGCCCACGGCCGCGCCAGCGGTGTCAATCAAGATGACCCCGGCGAGCATGTCGTCGAGAATCCGCGCCGACACCCGGCCCGTGCGCGTGGCCTTGGCCTTGAGCGCGCGGTCGATGTGCCCGGCGTCGGTGCGCTCCTCCCCGGCCAGGTGGCGGATAAAATCGGCCTCGCTGACCAGTTGGAACAAGTCGCCAATACGCGCCGACAGGCGCCCCTGGTTTTCCGCCAGCCGCGCACTGTAAGTCGCCAGCCGCGCCACGGCGTCGGAGGTCAATGGCGCCATGCCCTCTTCCGAGGTGCGGGTCTTGAGCAACTGGGCGAACTGCTCCAGGCTCTCGTCGACCATGGGGATGTCTTCGTCAAAGTCCACCAGGACGCGAAACATCTCCTGGAAGTCCGGATCGGCGTCTTGCAGGGCGTAATACAACTGGCGGGAGCCGATGATGATGACCTTGAGTTGCAGAGGAATCATCTGTGGCGTCAGGGTCACGGTGGCCAGGCGGCCCAGTTCGCCCAGCGGCGACTCCATCTTCAACTTGCGCGACTGCAAGGCCCGCTTGAGGGCGTCCCATACAAAGGGCTCGCCGAGCATTTTCTCGGCTTCCAGGATCAGGAAACCGCCGTTGGCCCGGTGCAAGGCGCCCGGGCGCAACTGCCGGTACGTGGTGTACAGCGCGCCCTGGTCGGTGCTGTATTCGATGCGGCCGAACAGGTTGTCGTAGGTCGGGTGCGGCTCGAACACCACCGGCGCGCCGCCGTTGATCGGGTGCCCCACAACCAGGCTTGGGCAGTACTGCTCCTCGAGCAGCTTGCGGGCCTGGGCGTCGGTTTTCGCATCATCGACCAATTGCTCGACCACGGTTTTGAGCAGGTACACCTGCATGGCCTGCAGGTAACCGCAAACGGCCGCGTTCTCTGCGTACTTTTCCGACAGCGGCGCGAGCAAAGGCTGCAGGGCCAGGGTGATGGTTTCTTCGTTGAACTGGCGCAGTTGGTTATTGGACTCGCGCTTCCACTGCGGCAGGCTGGCGAGCTCTTCGTTCAGGCGCTCTTCCAGCTCGGAAATGTCGCTGTGGAAACGGTCGCGATCAGCTTCCGGCAGTTGCGAGAACTCGGCCTCGTCCAGCGCCTTGCCGTCGAGCATCGGGGTAAACGCGATGTTGCTGCTGTCGCGGTACAGCGCCACGTCCTTTTCCAGGGCCAGGCGTTCGATCACGTCCAGGGCGCGGTCGTAACGCTGGTTGAAGGCACGGTCGATGGCACTTTTGCGCTGTTGATACGTGGGATGCTCGAACACCGCCGGGAAGGTCGCGACCAGGTTGTCGACCAGGCCACTGATGTCGGTGATGAACGCCGCGGCGCCACCCGCAGGCAGTTCAAGGGCACGGGGCTCGCGGGGTTCGTCGAAGTTATTGACGTAGACCCAGTCGGCCGGGGTTTGCAGGCGCTTGCCTTCGGCCTTGAGGTAGCGTTTTACAAATGAAAAGCGCCCGGTCCCGGGTTCGCCCATCACAAATACGTTGTAACCGGGGCGTGGCATGGCCACACCGAACTGCAACGCTTCAACCGCACGTTCCTGGCCAAGCACGCCGCGAAAAGGCTCCAAATCATTGGTGGTCGAGAAGCTGAACTGTTCAGCGGAGAAAGGACGAGTCAGCGCTTCGGGCGCTAGACGCAAGCTGGCAGCAACAGGATCAGGCATCGGGCTTCCTTACATCAGGCGGGGCAGATAACGGCATTCTGGCGCCGGGTGTGGCGCTCTGGCAAGGCACGTTTAGGCAAAGCATAGACACCGGCGAGCGCCGCAAAAAGTCTGTTGTCCCGCGTTTTTTACAAAAAACCACGGAACCCTTGGATCGTGCCTAAACTCCAAAATGCGCGGGTTGGACTAATAACCGACTCCTAAGGCGCCACGAGGTGCCTGAACCCTTGTCCATTGGTTTGCACATAAAGAGAACAAAGCTATGAAACGGATCCTTCTCGGTACTCTTTTCACCGTTGTCTCCCTCAATGCAATGGCAGAAGCGCCAGGTGGCCCGAACTGCGGCTGGGGCAACCTGCTGTTCGAAGGCCAGCGCGGCACCCCGGCTCACTTCCTGGCCTCCACCACCAACGGCACCTCCGGTAACGCCACATTCGGCATGACCTCGGGCACCAACGGTTGCAGCACCAACAGCAAGCTGACCTACGGCGGCAAATCGTGGATTGCCATGAATGGCATGATGAACGAGCTGTCCGAGGACATGGCCAAAGGCAACGGCGAAGCGCTGACCACCTACGCGGTGGTGCTGGGCGTTGCCCCTGAAGACCGCGAGCACTTTGCCGCAGTCACTCACGAGCACTTCCAGCAAATCTTCAGCAAGGCCGATGTGACCGCTGACGATGTGCACACCAACACCCTGGCGGTACTCAAAAGCGATTCCCGCCTGGCCAAGTACGCCACCCAGGCTTAAGCTCGACCCGCCCGCGCCTCTCGGGGTGCGGGTTTTATCGTTTGGGCCCACCTCCTCTTTGGGCCTCGTTAATCCCGACCTAAGTTGCCCCCTATGCTCAAACGCTTTGCCTGGATGGCACTCTTCGCCTGCGCCCCGCTGTACGCGGCCCCGCACCTTGATGATCACCGTTTGCAGCAACTGGCCAACGACCCGTTCTGGCTCTCGCTGGGGCACTATGAGGCCGGCAAAATCCGTGGCTGGCGCAGTTACGTCAGCGACAACAAATTTTTCATCGCCGCCGATGGCGCGCACCACCCGGACGCTGAACTGGCGGCCACCGTCGACGCACTGTATGCGCCGGCCAGCCTCGGTGAAAAACACGCTCAATGCGTGTACCCCGCACGTACCCGCTGGCTCAAGGATCAGTTGCAACTGACCGACTTGCCCGCCGTGGACTGCGCAGAATTCAAGCAGTGGTTCAAAGACGTCGCGCCCCACAGTGCGGTGATGATCTTCCCGGCGGCCTACCTCAACAGCCCGTCGTCGATGTTCGGCCATACGTTGCTGCGCATCGACCAGGCCGACGTGCAAAGCAACAACACCGCACTGCTCAGCTATGCGATCAACTTTGGCGCCTATATAGAAGGCTCGGACAACAGCATCCTCTACGCCTGGAAAGGCCTGATGGGCGGCTATCCCGGCCTGTTCGCCCTGGTGCCCTACCAAGAAAAGCTCTCTGAATACCGTAGCCTTGAGAACCGCGACCTGTGGGAATACCGCCTCAACCTGACCCAGGTCGAAACCGAGCGCATGGTCGAACACGTGTGGGAGCTCAAGCAGATCCAGTTCGACTATTTCTTCTTTGACGAAAACTGCTCCTATCGCCTGCTGGAACTGCTGCAAGTGGCCCGTCCTGGCCTGCGCCTCACCGAACAGTTCCCGCTCACCGCCATCCCCACCGACACGGTCAAAGCGGTGAAAGAAGCGGGCCTGGTAGAAAAAATCGACTATCGCCCCTCCCGCGAACGCGAGCTGCTGGAACGCGCCAAGCCGCTGGACAGCGACGAGCAGCAGTGGGTGCTGAAGATCAGCGACGACCAGAAGCACCTGCAGGACCCAACCTTTAAAACCCTGCCGCGCGAGCGTCAGGCGCTGATCATCGACGCGGCCTACCGCCTGGGCCGCTACCGCGCCACCGGCCAGGAACGCGACGCCGCCAGCGCCCAACGCAGCTTCGAATTGCTGCGGGCGATCAACCAGAACCCGCCGCCCGACCTGAACGTCCAGCGTCCCGGCCTGCCCGAAGACGGCCACCAATCACGCACCTGGCAAGCCGGCATCGGCACCCGGGGCAGCAAGACGTTCGGCGAATACGGCCTGCGCATGGCCTACCACGACCTCAACGACAACGCCGAAGGCTTCCCGTTGGGCGCGCAGATCGAAATCCTGCAAATGAAACTGCGTCAGTACGAAGGCAACCACTGGCAGTTCCAGCAATTGGACCTGGCGACCATCCGCTCGCTCACCCCGCGCAACGCGCTGCTGCAACCCTTGTCGTGGCAAGTGACTGGTGGCCTGGAACGGGTGCCGGGCAAACACGACGATGAAACCCTGGTGGCCCATGTCAACGGCGGCGCCGGTGGCACCTGGCAACTGCGCGACGACCTGCTCGGCTTCGCCCTGGGCACCGTGCGCGTGGAGCACAACAACGACTTCAACGAAGCCATCTCCCCGGCGGGCGGCTTCAATACCGGCGTGCTGTGGCGCAACTCGCTGGGCAACCTGAGCCTGGAGGCCAAGGGCGACTTCTTCACCAATGGCGAAGTGCGTCGCAGCATCAGCCTGAATCAGCAATGGGAAGTGTCGCGCAACCTGGGTATCCGGCTCAGCGCCCAGCGCGAATACAGCCACCTGGCGACGCCGGTCAACGAAGTGATGCTTGAAGTGAAGTGGTATCACTACTGACCGTCTGAGCGCAGTACCGCCCAACAAAAACGGAGCCCGAAGGCTCCGTTTTGGTTAAACCGACCGAATCAGGCCAGTTTCTTGTGCCGTACGCGGTGCGGCTGGGCAGCGGCCTCACCCAGGCGTTTCTTGCGATCGGCTTCGTACTCGGTGTAGTTGCCTTCGAAGAACACCGCTTGCGAGTCGTCTTCGTACGCCAGGATGTGCGTGGCCACACGGTCCAGGAACCACCGATCGTGAGAGATCACAATGGCAGCGCCCGGGAAGTCCAGCAGGGCCTCTTCCAGGGAGCGCAGGGTTTCAACGTCGAGGTCGTTGGACGGTTCGTCGAGCAGCAACACGTTGCCGCCCTCTTTCAGGGTCAGGGCCAGGTGCAAGCGGCCGCGTTCACCACCGGACAGGTCCTTGACGAACTTTTGCTGGTCGCCACCCTTGAAGTTGAAACGCCCCACGTAGGTGCGCGACGGGATTTCGTAGTTGCCGATGCGGATCTGGTCGGAACCGTCGGAGATCTGCTGGAACACGGTTTTGCTGCCGTCCAGGTCGTCGCGGCTCTGGTCCACGCAGGCCAGTTGCACGGTTTCGCCGATCTCGATGCTGCCCGAGTCCGGGGTTTCCTTGCCCATCAGCATGCGGAACAGGGTCGATTTACCCGCGCCGTTACCGCCGATAACGCCGACGATCGCGCCTTTTGGCATGGCGAACGACAGGTTGTCGATCAACACGCGATCGCCATAGCCCTTGGAAACGTTCTTGAATTCGATGACCTTGTCACCCAGGCGCGGACCGGCCGGGATGTAGATCTCGTTGGTTTCGCTGCGCTTCTGGAATTCCTGCGACTGCATTTCTTCAAAGCGTTGCAGACGTGCCTTGGACTTGGACTGGCGGGCCTTGGCGCCTTTGCGCACCCACTCCAGTTCTTCCTTCATGGCTTTTTCATGCGCCGACTGTTGCTTGGATTCGGCAGCCAGACGGTCGGATTTGGCTTCCAGCCAGCCGGAGTAGTTGCCTTCGTACGGGATACCGGCGCCGCGGTCGAGCTCCAGGATCCAGCCGGCCACGTTGTCCAGGAAGTAGCGGTCGTGCGTGATCGCAACCACGGTGCCCGGGAAGTCGTGCAGGAAGTGCTCCAGCCAGGCCACGGAGTCGGCGTCCAAGTGGTTGGTAGGTTCGTCGAGCAGCAGCATGTCAGGGGCCGACAACAGCAGGCGGCACAGGGCCACACGGCGCTTTTCACCACCGGACAAGTGCTCGACCTTGGCGTCCCACGCGGGCAGGCGCAGCGCGTCGGCGGCGACTTCCAGCTGGCGCTCTAGGTTGTGGCCGTCGCCCGCCTGCAGGATGGCTTCGAGCTTGGCCTGTTCGGCGGCCAGCTTGTCAAAGTCGGCATCCGGCTCGGCGTAGGCGGCGTAGACCTCGTCCAGGCGGGCCTGGGCGTTCTTGATCACGCTCACGGCTTCTTCCACCACTTCGCGCACGGTCTTGGTCGGGTCCAGGATCGGCTCTTGCGGCAGGTAGCCAATGTTCAGCTCAGGCATCGGGCGGGCTTCGCCTTCGAACTCGGTGTCGACGCCAGCCATGATTTTCAGCAGCGTGGACTTACCCGAACCGTTGAGGCCGAGCACGCCGATCTTGGCGCCCGGGAAGAAGGACAGCGAAATGTTTTTCAGGATTTCGCGCTTCGGCGGAACAACTTTTCCCAGCCGATGCATGGTGAAGACGTATTGAGCCATGGTGAACCTAGCGTCAGTGACGGATGAATTGGAGCGGGCTGAACCCGTGCCAGGCCATGCACGGCGCGGGCCGTTGAGGGTGATCAATGCCCGTGCACGAAATAAGCCTGAGTGTGTGGGGCTGCAAAGCCCTCGCGTGACCGGCAAAGCTACCTCAATGCCGTTGGGCAGTCCAGCCAGGCAGGGCTGGCACTTTGCCACAACACAAGGCATGCTAGCCGCCCTCCGGGCGTCCGGCTTATAGTGCACGTCGCGCGCCAATCCAGCCAAACCGCAGGATCACAGCTTGTCCAACGTCACACCGCCCACTCCCCTGCGCGCGGCCCACATTGCGCCGGGAGCGCCCCTGCACGGAACCCTCAAGGGCGCATTGGCGACGCTGGTCTTGCTGCTGCTCGCCTTATTGTTCTGGCAGTTGCTGGACCAGCTGCAGCAAAACCAGAAAAACCAGCAGCAATACACCATCGACTACAGCGCCGACCTCGCCGAACAGATCAGCCTGAACATGGCCCTGAGCGCGCAAATCGCCCTGAACCTGCTGCCCATCGTCGAGCCGCCGCGCAACGCCCAGCAGCAACAAACCCTCATGCTCACCCTGCAACGCTCGCTGCCGGAGCTGCGCAGCGTCGCCTTGCTGGCCCCCAGCGGGGCGATGCTCAGTGACAGCGCCAGCGACAGCCAGGACGCCGCCTGGCTGGAAGAATTGGTCAAGCGCAGCCACGCCCAATCCTATTACCTGAGCAACAACACCGACGGCACCGTCGTCTACCTGTTGCTGCACCAGCCCAGCGGCGGCGCCAAGATGTACTGGGCCTTGCGCCTGAGCCCCAACTACCTGGCCAACCTCACCCGCCAGGACGGCCAGGGCCCGCGTCCTACCTGGGTCATCGAAAACCGCTACAACCACCGCATCATCAGCCGCGACACCGGCATGCCCAGTCAGTGGGCAAGCGGCTTGACGCCCGACGAGTTGAACAAAAGCGTCCTGGTCACGCCCCTGAGCAAAAGCGACTGGCAACTGCGCGGCCTGTTTGACCGCGCCGCCGTGCTGGAGCAACTGCTGCCGGCGTTCATCGGCAAGTGCCTGTTGGGCCTGGCGTTCTCGCTGATCCCGGTGATCGTGCTGCTGAACATGCGGCGCCGCCAGCGCCAGGTCAATGAAGGCCGCCGCCGCTACCAGGACATTTTCGAGGGCACAGGCGTTGCACTGTGCGTGCTGGACCTTTCTGGCGTGCGCGGCTTTTTTGACCGGGCGCAGTTGCACACCCCCGAGCAGTTACAGGCGTGGCTGCAACACAGCCCCCAGCAGCGCCAGCAGTTGCTCAAGGAGTTGCGCATCACCGAGGTCAACCAGGTGGCGGTGCGCCAACTCAACGTCGCCTCCTGCGAGCAAGCCTGGGAACGCCTGATCGACGCTTGCCCGTCCAGCCCGGTCGCCGTCGGCAACCAGATCCTCAATGCCGTACTGACCCAGCAAAAGCAGCTTGAGCTGGAAATCCAGCTGTGTGACCAGGACGGCAACGACCTCTACCTGTGGCTGGTGATGCGCCTGCCCGAGCAACAGCACGACTTCAAGGCCGTCATCCTGAGCATCAGCGACATCACCAGCCGCAAACTGATCGAGCTGTCGCTGGTGGAGCGCGAAGGGTTCTGGTCGGACGTGGTGCGCACCGTGCCCGACCACCTGTACGTGCAGGACGTGATCAGCCAGCGCATGATTTTCAGCAACCACCACCTGGGCCACACCCTGGGCTACAACAAGCCCGAGTTGCAGCAGATGGGCGAGTACTTCTGGGAAATCCTGCTGCACCCCGACGATGCCGGGCACTACCACGACCTGCGCCAGCAACAGCGCAAGGCCGGTTACGCCAGCCAACTGCAATGCCAACTGCGCTTTCGTCACCGCAATAACCAGTGGCGCCGTTTCGAGATCCGCGAGCAGGCCCTGGCGCGGGACAAGAGCGACCAGGTCACCCGTATCATTGGCGTGGCCAAGGACGTCACCGACCAGATCGAAGCCAGCGAATCGCTGCGCGACAGCGAGCAGCGCTACCGCATGCTCGCCGAAAGCATCAGCGACGTGATCTTCTCCACCGACAGCACCCTGGCCCCCAATTACGTGAGCCCGTCGGTGAATGCCGTGCTGGGATATGACGTGGACTGGATCTTCGCCAACGGCTGGCAGTCGACCATCGCCAACCCCCAGCAACTGACCGGGATCTACACCCTGGTCGAACAGGTGCACCGCGCCCTCGACCAGCCCGAAGCCCTGGCGCTGCTGCGCAACGACGTGCAGACCCAGCTGTTTCTGTTCGACTGCCTGCGGGCCGACGGGCGCAAGATCCCGATCGAGCTGCGCCTGGTGCTGGTGTGGGACGAACACGGCGCGTTTGAAGGCATCCTGGGCGTGGGCCGCGACATCAGCCAGCAACGCCGCGCGGAAAAAGACCTGCGCATGGCGGCCACGGTCTTTGAACACTCGACCTCGGCGATCCTGATCACCGACCCCGCCGGTTACATCGTGCAGGCCAACGAGGCCTTCAGCCGGGTCAGCGGCTACGAAGTGGCGGACGTGCTCGACCAGTTGCCCAATTTGCTCACAGTCGACGAGCAGCAAGAAGCCCACTTGCGCTATGTGCTCAAGCAACTGCACCAGCACAGCACCTGGGAAGGCGAGGTGTGGCTCAAGCGCCGCAACGGCGAGCACTACCCGGCGTGGGTGGGCATCACGGCGGTGTTCGATGACGAAGGCGACCTGGCCAGTTACGTGTGCTTTTTCACCGACATCAGCGAGCGCAAGGCCAGCGAACAGCGCATCCACCGCCTGGCCTACTACGACGCCCTGACCCACCTGCCCAACCGCACGCTGTTCCAGGACCGCCTGCACACCGCGCTGCAATCGGCGGAGCGGCAAAAGTCGTGGGTGGTGCTGATGTTCCTCGACCTGGACCGCTTCAAGCCGATCAACGACTCCTTGGGCCATGCCGCGGGCGATCGCATGCTCAAGGAAATGGCCACGCGCCTGCTGGGCTGCGTGGCCGAGGACGACACCGTGGCGCGCATGGGCGGCGACGAGTTCACCTTGCTCCTGCAACCGCGGGTCAACCGTGAGATGGCGTTGAACCGGGCGATCAATGTGGCCGAGCAGATCCTCGCCAGCCTGGTCAAACCCTTCGTGCTGGAGGGGCGTGAATTTTTCGTCACGGCCAGTATCGGCATCGCCCTGAGCCCGCAGGACGGCAACGAACTCAGCCAGTTGATGAAAAACGCCGACACCGCGATGTACCACGCCAAGGAGCGCGGCAAAAACAACTTCCAGTTCTACCAGGCCGACATGAACGCCAGCGCCCTGGAACGCCTGGAGCTGGAAAGCGACTTGCGCCACGCCCTGGACCAGAACGAATTCGTGCTCTATTACCAACCGCAATTCAGCGGCGACGGCAAACGCCTGACCGGCGCCGAAGCCTTGCTGCGCTGGCGCCATCCGCGCCGTGGGCTGGTGCCGCCGGGGGACTTTATCCCGGTGCTGGAAGAGTTGGGCCTGGTGGTGGACGTGGGCGACTGGGTCATCAGCGAAGCCTGCCGCCAGCTCAAGACCTGGCACCAGAACAAAGTGCGGGTGCCCAAGGTGTCGGTGAACATTTCGGCCCGACAGTTCTCCGACGGGCAACTGGGCGAGCGCATCGCCAGCATCCTCAAGGACACCGGCCTGCCGCCCGCGTGCCTGGAACTGGAACTGACCGAAAGTATCCTGATGCGCGAAGTCAACGAAGCCATGCAGATCCTGGCCAGCCTGAAAAACCTGGGCCTGAGCATTGCCGTGGATGACTTTGGCACCGGCTATTCGTCGCTCAACTACCTCAAGCAATTCCCCATCGACGTGCTGAAGATCGACCGCACGTTCGTCGACGGCCTGCCGTCGGGCGAGCAGGACGCCCAAATCGCCCGCGCGATCATTGCCATGGCCCACAGCCTGAACCTGGCGGTGATCGCCGAAGGCGTAGAAACCCACGAACAGCTCGACTTCCTGCGCGAACACGGCTGCGACGAGGTCCAGGGCTACCTGTTCGGCCGCCCGATGCCGTCAAACCGCTTCGAAGCGCAGTTCAGCAACGATGCGCTGTTTATGTTTGATTGAGGCCGCGGCGCGCAGTGAGCGACAAGCGGCAAGCTCGGCCCCAGAGGCGTTTGCTTGACGCTTGAGGCCTGCAATGTGAAACCCAGGCGCGTCCACCATGACCTCCTTTCATACCCCTTCTAAAAGCGCTTGAGTTAGAATGCCCTCCTTTTCTGCCCCCCTGATCCTTGAGGACCGCCATGTTCAGCCGTGATTTGACTATTGCCAAGTACGACGCCGATCTCTTTGCCGCCATGGAGCAAGAAGCCGTGCGCCAGGAAGAGCACATTGAGCTGATCGCTTCGGAAAACTACACCAGCCCCGCGGTAATGGAGGCTCAAGGTTCGGTTCTGACCAACAAATACGCCGAAGGCTACCCGGGCAAGCGCTACTACGGTGGTTGCGAATACGTCGACATCGTTGAGCAACTGGCCATCGATCGCGCCAAAGAGCTGTTCGGTGCCGACTACGCCAACGTCCAGCCACACGCAGGTTCGCAAGCCAACAGCGCCGTTTACCTGGCCCTGCTGCAAGGCGGCGACACCATCCTGGGCATGAGCCTGGCCCACGGCGGTCACCTGACCCACGGCGCCAGCGTTTCCTCCTCCGGCAAGCTGTACAACGCCGTTCAATACGGCATCGACGCCAACGGCCTGATCGACTACGACGAAGTCGAGCGCCTGGCGGTCGAGCACAAGCCAAAAATGATCGTGGCCGGTTTCTCTGCCTACTCGCAGATCCTGGACTTCCCGCGTTTTCGTGAAATCGCCGACAAAGTGGGCGCTTACCTGTTCGTCGACATGGCTCACGTCGCCGGTCTGGTCGCCGCTGGCGTGTACCCTAACCCGGTGCCGTTCGCGGACGTGGTCACCACCACCACCCACAAGACCCTGCGCGGCCCACGTGGCGGCCTGATCCTGGCGCGCGCCAACGCCGAGATCGAGAAGAAGCTCAACTCCGCCGTGTTCCCGGGCGGCCAGGGCGGCCCGCTGGAGCACGTGATCGCCGCCAAGGCCATCTGCTTCAAAGAAGCGCTGCAGCCTGAGTTCAAGACCTACCAGCAACAAGTGGTGAAAAACGCCAAGGCCATGGCAGCCGTGTTCATCGAGCGCGGTTTTGACGTGGTGTCCGGCGGTACTGAAAACCACCTGTTCCTGCTGTCGCTGATCAAGCAGGACATCTCCGGTAAAGACGCCGACGCCGCGCTGGGCAAAGCGTTCATCACCGTGAACAAAAACTCGGTGCCAAACGACCCACGCTCCCCGTTCGTCACCTCGGGCCTGCGCTTCGGCACCCCGGCAGTCACCACCCGTGGTTTCAAGGAAGCCGAGTGCAAGGAACTGGCAGGCTGGATCTGCGACATCCTGGCCGACCTGAACAACGACGCCGTGATCGACGCGGTACGTGAGAAGGTCAAGGCCATCTGCAAAAAGCTGCCGGTGTACGGCGCTTGATCGCAGGGGTTTGACTAAGAAGCCCGGCCTTTGCGCCGGGCTTTTTTACGCCTCAAGACACCCCATGGTTACTGCTGGAGGCGAGAAAAACCCTGGCGGATTTTGTCTTCGGGCAGGTCATCGGCAATAAACACGATCACACTGTCACGCGCCTCGCCCTCGGCCCATTCGGTGTCCCAGTCGAAACCGTAGAGCTTGAGCACGCCCTGAAACACCAGGCGGCGGTCTTCCCCGGCGATGTTCAGCACGCCTTTGTAGCGCAACAATTGCTTGCCGTGGTCTTCCAGCAGTTCGTTCATGAACGTGCTGAGCCGGTCGATATCCAGCGGCTGGTCGGTGCGCAGCACGAGGCTGGAGATCCGGTCGATGGACGGCGCCTCCCGCACCGGGCGCAAGCTCATCCCGGCATTGAGGTTGAAGCCGCGCACATCCAGCAGCTCGGCCAGGTCAATGTGGCCGTGGTCCACGACACGAATCGGCGCACGCCGGTTGATGCGGGTCAGGCGCTCGCTGAGGGCGTCGAACGTCGCGTCGTCCACCAGGTCGCGCTTGCTCACCAGCAAGCGGTCGGCGAAGCCGATCTGCGCCTGGGCGATGGTCTGGGTCAGGTGATGTTCGGCGTGGGCCGCGTCCACCAGCGTGATGATGCCGTCGAGCAGGTAGCGCTCGCGCAGTTCCTCGTCGATGAAAAAGGTCTGGGCCACCGGGGCCGGGTCGGCCAGGCCGGTGCATTCGATCACCAGGCGGTCAAAGGCGATCTCGCCGCTGTCCAGGCGTTCGAGCAGCAGGTACAGGGCTTTGGTCAGGTCGGTGTGAATGGTGCAGCAGACGCAGCCGTTGGACAGGGTCATGACTTGCACGGGGTCGCTGCCCAGCAATTGGGTGTCGATACCGGCGTCGCTGAATTCGTTTTCGATCACGGCGATTTTCAGGCCGTGTTCGGCCTTGAGCAGGTGGCGCAGCAACGTGGTCTTGCCGGCGCCAAGAAAACCGCTGAGCACCGTGACGGGAATGGGAGAGGACAAACGCAATTCTCCTTGAAGGAATACACAAAAAAATGTGGGAGCGGTTCGCCCGCTCCCACAGGAGGTCACATCAACTGCACAGGCGGGTCAACAGCACTTGGGCCCACCCTTGCCACCGTAACGGGCCTCTTGGCGCTCGCGAAAGAACGCCTCGTAGTCCATCACCGGTTTGTCCGGGTGTTTGTTCTGCATGTGCTCGACGTACGTGTCGTAGTCGGGCATGCCAACCATCAGGCGCGCGGCTTGACCGAGGTATTTACCGAGGCGACTCAGGTCATTGAACATCGTTGCAGCCCTCTATCACGCGTCTGGCACGGCCTGGAATGGCGATTCTTTATCCGTACGCTCCTTTTTACCCCAGGCGGCAATGCCGACCTTGAGCGCATAGAACAGGATGCTGAACACCACGAACAGGAACAGCGCGGTCAGCGTTGCGTTGGTGTAGGCGTTCCAGATGACGTGCTGCATCTGGTCGATGCTCTTGGCCGGCGCGAGGATCTGGCCACCGGCCAGCGCATCACTGTATTTCTTGGCCAGCGACAGGAAACCGATCGCAGGGTTGGCATCGAACAGTTTGATGAAGCCTGCGGTGGTGGTGCAGATCAGCAGCCACACTGCCGGCAACAGGGTCACCCAGATATAGCGCTGACGCTTCATTTTGATCAGCACCACGGTGCCGAGCATCAGCGCGATACCGGCCAGCATCTGGTTAGAGATCCCGAACAGCGGCCACAAGGTGTTGATGCCGCCCAGCGGGTCGATCACGCCCTGGTACAGCAAGTAGCCCCACATCGCCACACAACCGGCGGTGGCGATCAGGTTGGCGGTCCACGATTCGGTACGGCGCAGCGCCGGCACGAACGAACCCAGCAGGTCCTGCAGCATGAAGCGGCCGGCACGGGTGCCCGCGTCCACCGCGGTCAGGATGAACAGTGCTTCAAACAGGATCGCGAAGTGATACCAGAACGCCATGGTGTTTTCACCCGGCAACACGCTGTGCAGGATCTGCGCGATCCCCACGGCGAGCGTCGGTGCACCGCCGGCACGGGCCAGGATGGTGGTTTCACCGATGTCATGGGCCACGGCCTGCAACGCATCCGGCGTGATCGCAAACCCCCAGCTGGTCACGGTTTGCGCCACGGCCACCACATCACCGCCAACCACGGCCGCCGGGCTGTTCATGGCGAAGTACACACCCGGCTCGATCACCGACGCGGCAACCATCGCCATGATGGCCACGAACGACTCCATCAACATGCCGCCGTACCCGATGTAGCGGGCGTTGGCTTCGTTGTCCAACAGCTTGGGCGTGGTGCCCGAAGAGATCAGCGCATGGAAACCCGACACCGCGCCGCACGCGATGGTGATGAACAAGAACGGGAACAGGCCGCCCTTCCAGACCGGGCCGGTGCCGTCGATGAACTGGGTCAACGCGGGCATCTTAAGCTCGGGCATGGTCACCAGAATGCCGATGGCCAAGGCGATGATGGTGCCGATTTTAAGAAAGGTGGAGAGGTAGTCCCGCGGGGCCAGGATGAGCCATACCGGCAGTACCGCGGCCACGAAACCGTAGCCGATCAGCATCCAGGTGATCTGGACCCCGGTGAAGGTGAACGCCTTGGCCCACACCGGGTCGGCAGCGATTTGCCCGCCCAGCCAGATCGAACCCAGCAGCAACAGCACGCCGATGATCGAGATTTCACCGATGCGGCCCGGGCGGATATAGCGCATGTAGACGCCCATGAACATCGCGATCGGGATGGTCGCCATCACCGTGAAGATGCCCCACGGGCTCTCGGCCAGGGCCTTGACCACGATCAGCGCCAGCACCGCGAGGATGATGATCATGATCAAGAAGCAGCCAAACAGCGCAATGGTGCCGGGGATGCGGCCCATCTCTTCGCGGACCATGTCGCCCAGGGAGCGGCCGTTGCGGCGGGTGGACAGGAACAGGACCATGAAGTCTTGCACCGCCCCCGCCAGCACCACCCCGGCGATCAGCCAGAGTGTGCCGGGCAAGTAGCCCATCTGCGCCGCCAATACCGGGCCCACCAGCGGGCCTGCGCCAGCGATGGCCGCAAAGTGGTGACCGAACAGAATGTGTTTGTTGGTCGGCACATAGTCCAGACCGTCGTTGTTGAGTACCGCGGGGGTGGCCCGCCGTGGATCGAGTTGCATCACATGGTTGGCGATGAACAAGCTGTAGTAACGGTAGGCAACGAGGTAAATGGCCACTGCTGCGACCACAATCCACAAGGCGTTGATCGCCTCGCCTCTGCGCAAGGCCACGACGCCCAGGGCACACGCACCTACGATTGCCAGCAGCAGCCAGGGTAGGTGGCGTAGCAGGCTATTATTATTTTTCATTTTTATATTCCAGCCGGGGGTTGGACAGAAAGAAAGCCATCCCGAGTGTAGCGCTACTGGCCTCAAAGGCCATCCCCCTACATTGGTCTAGAGCCCTGCAAGGGCAAAAAAAACCCAAATGATGGCCCGGGGCTACAATCCGCTTATCCACAGAGGGTTCAACCATGAGCGAGCAGTCTTCAGAACGACGTCGTTTCCGGCGAATTGCCTTCGATGCCCGCACGACACTGGGGCAAAACGGGCACGCGTGGCCGGTGCAATTGGTGGACTTGTCGCTCAAGGGCCTGTTGGTACAACGCCCCGAGGCCTGGCGGGGGCAGGCCGCCGCGCCGTTCGACGTGGACATCCGCCTGGACCGGGACGCCCACGTGATGATGCAGGTGCGCCTGGCCCATGACGATCATGGGCAGCTGGGGTTTGTGTGCGAGCACATCGACCTGGACTCCATCAGCCACTTGCGGCGGCTGGTGGAGTTGAACCTGGGCGATCCGGCCGAGCTGGAAAGAGAGCTGGGGGCCTTGCTGGCGCTCTGAGTGTTATTCGAACAGGGCGTCCAGCGCCTGCTCCAGGCGCGTCACCGCAATAATCTGCAACCCGGCCGGCGATTCCTTCGGCGCATTGCCCTTGGGCACGATCGCCCGCTTGAAGCCATGCTTGGCCGCCTCTTTCAACCGCTCCTGCCCGCTCGGCACCGGGCGCACTTCGCCCGACAGGCCCACCTCGCCAAACACCAACAGGTCATGGGGCAGCGGCCGGTTGCGCAGGCTGGACATCACCGCCGCCATCAACGCCAGGTCCGACGCGGTTTCCAGCACCTTGACCCCGCCCACCACGTTCAAAAACACGTCCTGGTCATGGGTTGGAATGCCGCCATGGCGATGCAACACCGCCAGCAACATGGCCAGGCGGTTCTGATCCAGGCCCAGCGTGACCCGGCGCGGGTTGGCCAAGTGGCTGTCGTCCACCAGCGCCTGCACTTCCACCAGCATGGGCCGGGTGCCTTCCCACGTCGCCATCACCACACTGCCCGGGACTTCTTCCTGGGCACGGGTCAGAAAAATCGCCGACGGGTTAGAGACTTCTTTCAAGCCCCGGTCGGTCATGGCAAACACGCCCAGTTCGTTCACCGCGCCGAAGCGGTTCTTCACCGCTCGCAACAAGCGCAGGCGCCCATCGGACTCGCCCTCAAAATACAACACGGTGTCGACCATGTGCTCCAACACGCGCGGGCCCGCCAATGCGCCTTCTTTGGTCACATGGCCCACCAGGAAAATCGCCGTGCCGCTCTGCTTGGCATAGCGCACCAGCAGCGCCGCACTCTCGCGCACCTGGGACACGCCGCCCGGCGCCGATTGCAGCTGCTCGGTAAAAATCGTCTGGATCGAGTCGATCACCATCACCTTGGGTTTTTCCACCCGGGCAGTGGCGATGATGCTTTCGATACAGGTTTCGGTCATCACCCGCAGTTGGTCCTGGGGCAACCCCAGGCGACGGGCCCGCATGGCCACTTGCTGTTGGGACTCTTCGCCGGTGACGTACAACGCCGGCATGCGGGCGGCGATGCTGCACAGGGTTTGCAACAAGATGGTCGACTTGCCGATACCCGGGTCGCCGCCGATCAGCACCACCGAGCCGTCCACCAGGCCGCCGCCCAACACGCGGTCCAGTTCGCCTGAGGCGGTGGAGAAACGCGGGATTTCCTCGACACTCACCTCGGCCAGCGTCTTGATCTGCGCCTGTTGCCCGGTCCACCCGGCGCGGCCGGTGGGGGCCGCGGCGCCGCCGCTCTCGATCATGGTTTCGGTCAGGGTGTTCCAGGCCCCGCACTCACTGCACTGGCCGGCCCACTTGGGAAAGGTCGCGCCGCACTCGGTGCAGCCATACATGCGCTTGGCCTTTGCCATTTGAGAACCTCCCAGCGAAAAACCGCGATGATAGCTCAGCGCGGCGCCGGGGTCCGGATTTCACCGCTGGCCAAGCGTGAGGCGCTGTTGCCGTTGGGGTCTTCGGCGTTCAGGTCCGCGCCATGGGCCTTGAGTTCGTCCAGCAGCTCGACGCGCTTGAACAGCCCGGCAAACATGGCCGCGGTCTGGCCCGCGCCGTTGCGCTCGTCGGGGTTGCAGTGTGTCGCCAACAGGCGCTGGGCGATTTTGAGTTCACCCTTGAAAATCGCGCCCATCAGCGCCGTGTTGCCGCGCTTGTCCTGCACACAGGCGTCGGCGCCCGCGCCCAGCAGGCGGTCCACGTAGGCGCCCTGGCCGTGATAGGCGGCGAGGATCAGCGCGGTGTAGCCCTTGTCGTCCTGGGTGTTGAGCGAATAACCGGATTCGATAAAGGTGTTGAGCATCTCGACATCGCCACGGCGGGCGGCGTCAAAGTAGTAATCCTGCAACTGGGCCTTGACCGCTTGCGGGTCGGGCGATTCGGCGCGGGCGGTGAATGTCAGCAACACCAGCAGTAAACCTAGGTAGATACGCATGGGAGTCTCTCCTGCCAAGGGTCGACGCCCCGAGGGGCGCCGACCGCAACCGGCCAATCAGTCGGTCAGTTTTTCCGCCAGCGCCTTCACGCGGGCCAGGTCGCCTTTGGCCACCTTGGTCACGCCGGTGCCGTACTCGGGGTCTGCCTTGTACAGGAACGACAGGATGATCTGTTTGCTCTCGTCATCGGTGGTGGCCAGGGAGCCGCCGAAGTTTTCGATCAGGTCCTGACGCTCTTTCTTACTCATGGAGCGGTACAAATCACCGGCCTGCTTGAAGTTCTGCTCACGCTGGATCTTCGCCTGCTGGGTGCTGCCCGACAGGGCCGACTGGCTGTAGCGCGCGGTTTGCGGCTCGTCACGTGGCAGCAGGCGGCTTGGCTGGTAGTTCACGCCGGTGCTGGTCTTGCCGAAGTTCATCGCGCCGTCCTGGTTACCGTTGTTGACGGTCACCCGTGGGGCGTTGATCGGCAGTTGCAGGGCGTTTGGCCCCAGGCGATACATTTGCGTGTCGGCGTAGGAGAACACCCGGCCTTGCAGCAGGCGGTCTTCCGACGGCTCGATGCCCGGCACCAGGTTGGCCGGGGCCATGGCGACCTGTTCGGTTTCCTGGAAGACGTTCGCCGGGTTGCGGTTGAGCACCATCTGCCCGACTTTGCGCTCCGGTACACCAGGCCAGATCTTGGTGGCGTCCAGCGGGTCGAAGTCGAACTTGGCCAGGTCTTCAGGCTTGAGCACCTGCACGTACAGGTCCCACTTGGGGAAGTCGCCCTTGTTGATATGGGTGACCAGGTCGTTGCTCATGTGGCTGTAGTCACGGCCCTGGACCTCGACCACTTGTTTGGGGTCCAGGTTCTTGATGCCTTGCAGGCTCTTCCAGTGGAACTTGACGTAGTGCACTTCGCCC
The DNA here is from genome assembly GCF_054071325.1 of Pseudomonas sp. SDO5215_S409. Taxonomy (NCBI): domain Bacteria; kingdom Pseudomonadati; phylum Pseudomonadota; class Gammaproteobacteria; order Pseudomonadales; family Pseudomonadaceae; genus Pseudomonas; species Pseudomonas sp. SDO5215_S409. The sequence continues at coordinate 25,928 of NZ_JBSVWN010000070.1, forward strand.
TTGGCGTTGATCAGCTTGTAGGCGTGCACGCCGTTGCCGTCCATTTCACGGTAGCTGGCCGGGGTGCCGGAGTCCGAGTACAGCTCGGTCAGCGTGCGGGTGGATTCGGGAACATGGGAGAAGAAGTCGAAGCGGCGCGAGTCATCGTCCAGGTTGGTGCGCGGGTCTGGCTTGAAGGCGTGGACCATGTCCGGGAACTTGATGGCGTCGCGGATGAAGAACGTCGGGAAGTTGTTGCCCACCAGGTCCCAGTTGCCTTCGGCGGTGTAGAACTTGGTGGCGAAACCACGCGGGTCACGCAGGGTTTCCGGGGAATGGTTGCCGTGCACCACGGCCGAGAAACGCACGAACACCGGAGTGGCTTCGCCCGCAGCAAACACGCGGGCCTTGGTCAGGTCGCTGAGGTTGTCGGTGACGGTGAACGTACCGTGGGCACCGGTGCCACGGGCGTGTACCACACGCTCCGGGATGCGCTCGCGATCAAAACGTTGCAGTTTCTGAATCAGCTGTACGTCTTGCAACAGCACCGGGCCTGTGGCACCGGCGGTTTGCGAATTTTGGTTGTCGCCCACCGCAGCGCCGTTATCACGCGTGAGGTTGGCGGCTTGAACAGAAAGGGAAAGAACACTGGCGCTCACAATTAACAACACATGCCGCGCAGAAACAGCCCTGCGGCTATTGGAATTTTTCATCGAGGTTTCCTCTGGTTTTTTTATGCACATTGAACTGTGCTTGCCAGAGGCTAGTGACCTGCGCGTCAGAAGATAAATAGAAAACCCGTACCACGCCGATTGAAAAAAAAGTGTGGCAAGGCAACGAGTTAAACGTTATTTCGCGCGCGATTGGTGGCACTTTGCAAACTATTTGAGATTTAATGTGTCGATAAACACGAAGACTGTTAGCAGCGGTGTCGCGCAAGCGGCGCCAGACTGACTTACACTGCACTTCACCAATCAAACTGTAACAAGGGATAACCTATGGGCGTGCTAAGTGAGTTCAAGGCCTTCGCGGTCAAAGGTAATGTGGTCGACATGGCCGTCGGTATTATCATCGGCGCGGCCTTTGGTAAAATTGTTTCCTCGTTTGTAGGCGACGTTGTGATGCCCCCCATCGGTCTGTTGATCGGCGGTGTGGACTTCGGCGACCTGGCCGTGACGCTCAAAGCGGCAGAGGGCAATGTCCCGGCCGTGGTGCTGGCCTACGGCAAGTTCATTCAAAGCGTCATCGACTTCGTGATCATCGCGTTTGCGATCTTCATGGGCGTCAAGGCCGTCAACCGCCTCAAGCGCGAAGAGGCCGTGGCACCCAGCCTGCCGCCGGTGCCGACCAAAGAAGAAGAACTGCTGGGGGAGATCCGCGATCTGCTCAAGGCACAGAACAACAGGCTCCCTTAAGGGGCCTGCACCCCAAAGGCGCCCCCTGCGGCGCCTTTCTTTTGGTTCTTCACGGATTACCGGGAAAGTCATTCTTGATCTTCATGAAAAAGAA
>NZ_JBSVWN010000071.1:0-26069 GCF_054071325.1 Pseudomonas sp. SDO5215_S409
GACGTTTGAAGTGTAGACGAATTACTCAGAAATTTATTTCGCGAACAGCACACTATGGCCACAGCCGCATCACCGATGTCGGCGGCATTCTGATGTTCAACACCTCCCACGTCCCGCTGCGGGGCTGGTCGCCGTTCATCAAGCGCTGCGAAGACCTGCTGCTGGCGAGCCTGGCGCTGGTGGCGTTGTCGCCGGTCATGCTGCTGACGGCGCTGGCGATCAAACTCGACTCCAAGGGCCCGGTGTTTTTTCGCCAGAACCGCTTCGGCTACAACGACAACGAAATTCGCGTGTTCAAGTTCCGCTCGATGTACACCGAGATGACCGACCACAACGCCGACCGCCAGACCACCCGCAGCGACCCGCGTGTGACCCGGGTCGGGCGCATCATTCGCAAGACCAGCATCGATGAGCTGCCGCAGCTGTTCAACGTGCTGCTGGGCAACATGTCGATGGTGGGCCCGCGCCCCCACGCCACGGCCACCAAGGCGGCCGGGGTGCCTTACGAAGTCGCTGTGAGCGAGTACAGCTCGCGCCACCGGGTCAAGCCCGGGATCACTGGCTGGGCGCAAATCAACGGCTATCGTGGTGAAACAGACACCCTGTTCAAGATCCAGAAACGCGTGGAATACGACCTGGAGTACATCTCCAAATGGTCGGTGTGGTTTGACCTGTACATCGTTTTCATGACGGTCCCGGCCGTCCTTTCGACCAAGGAAGTCTATTGATGAATACCCTCGGCGGCTTGATTCCCTGCATCATTTCCGGTGGCTCGGGTACTCGCTTGTGGCCCGTGTCGCGCCAGAACATGCCCAAACCGTTCATGCGCATGCGCGATGACCAGAGCCTGTTGCAAAAGACCTTCCTGCGGGCCAGCCACTTGCCCGGCGTCGAAAGCGTGGTGACGGTGACCAACCGCGACCTGCTGTTTCGCACCCTCGATGACTACCGCGTGGTCAACAAAAAACACCTGGACCTGGACCTGCTGCTGGAGCCGTTCGGGCGCAACACCGCCGCCGCCATCGCCGTGGCGGCGCTGCATGTACAAGAGCATTTCGCCAGCGACGCGCAGTTGCTGATCCTGCCGGCCGACCACCTGATCCTGGACGAAGACGCCTTTGCCGAGGCCGTGAGCCAGGCCCGTGCGCTGGCCGACGAAGGCTACCTGGTGACCTTTGGCATCCAGCCCGACCGCCCCGAAACCGGCTTTGGCTACATCGAACAAGGCGATGCACTGGGCCAGGGGTTTCGCGTGAAACGGTTCGTGGAAAAACCCGACCTGGCCACCGCCCAAGGCTACCTGGACGGCGGCAAGCACGTGTGGAACGCCGGGATGTTCTGCTTCAAGGCCGCCACCCTGCTGGACGAGTTGGCCGCGCACGCCCCTGCCGTCCTCGATGCCGCCCGGGCGGCCCTTGAACACAGCCAGTCGCTGAAAAACAACAGCTGCCGCCAACGCGAGCTGAGCGCCGAGGGGTTCGGCACCGCGCCGGACGTCTCCATTGACGTGGCCTTGATGGAAAAGTCCCGCCAAGTAGCCGTGGTGCCCTGCGACATCGGCTGGAGCGACATCGGCTCCTGGGAAGCGCTGCGCCAGCTCACCCCCAGTGACGGCAATGGCAACCAGGTCAATGGCGAAGCCATCTTGCATGACGTGCACAACTGCTACATCGACTCGCCCAAACGCGTGCTCGGCGCGGTGGGCGTCAGCGACCTGATCATTGTCGATACGCCGGATGCGATCCTGATCGCCGACGCCCAGCGCAGCCAGGATGTGCGCTACGTGGTCGCCGAACTCAAGCGCCAGAACCACCCGGCGTTCAGCCTGCACCGCACCGTCACCCGGCCGTGGGGCACCTATACCGTGCTGGAGGAAAGCAGCCGGTTCAAAATCAAGCGCATCGTGGTCAAGCCGCAAGCGTCACTGTCGTTGCAGATGCACCATCACCGCAGCGAACACTGGGTGGTGGTCAGCGGCGCGGCGATGATCACCAACGGTGACCGTGAGTTCCTGATCAACGCCAACGAGTCCACCTACATCCCCGCCGGCCACAAACACCGGCTGACCAACCCCGGCATCATCGACCTGGTGATGATCGAGGTGCAGAGCGGCGAGTACCTGGGCGAAGACGACATCGTGCGCTTTGACGACATCTACGGGCGTGCGCCCGCAGAAGTGAAGCCATAATGGGCCTCTCACTGATCATCCCCACCCGCAACGCTGCCAGCCACCTGGACCGCCTGCTGCCAGCGCTGCGCATGCAAACCCTGCAACCGGACGAAATCCTGGTGGTCGACAGCGCCTCCAGCGACGACACCGTGGCGCGCTTTCGCGCGTTCGGCGCGCGGGTCGAAGTCATCGACGCCAAGGACTTCAACCACGGCGGCACCCGGCGCTGGGCCAGCGAACAGGTGAGTGGCGAGGTGGTGATCGTCATGACCCAGGACGCGATCCCCGCCGAGCCCGACACCTTTGCCAACCTGGTGGCCGAGCTGCAACTGGACCCGCTCAACGGCGTGGCCTACGGCCGTCAACTGCCCCACCCCAATGCGGGTGTATTGGGCGCGCAGTCCCGGCATTTCAATTACCCCGACCAGAGTCGCACCAAGACCCTGGCCGACTCCGAAGAACTGGGGATCAAGACCTGCTTCAGTTCCGATTCGTTTTCCGTGTACCGGCGCAGTGCGCTGCAAGCGGTAGGTGGTTTTCCGGCCGACGTGATCGGCAGCGAAGACGCCTACGTGGCTGCGCGCATGCTGCTGGCGGGCTTCAAGGTGCGTTATGCCGCCTCGGCCCTGGTGTATCACTCCCACGATTACCGCCTCATGGATGAGTTTCACCGCTACTTCGACATTGGCGTGTTCTATGGCCGCGAGCCGTGGATCCGCCAGGCATTTGGCGAAGCCGGTGGTGAAGGTAAACGCTATGTACTGGCCGAGCTTGCCGCATTGCGCAAGGCCGGTGCATTGCACCGCGTACCCGAAGTACTGGTGCGCAGCGCGTTCAAATTGCTCGGCTACCGGCTGGGCCATCTGGAACGCCGGCTACCCCTCGCCCTCAAGCGGCGCATCAGCATGTTCCCCGGTTATTGGAGGTGAGCATCATGACCCACAGGAAGACCCCTTTGATGAAACGAACCTTGCTCGCCCTGGCCATGATGGCCCTGGCCGCCTGCAATACACCCGCGCGGATCGTCGCCCCCGAAGACAAAGCCGTCGAAGAGGGCAAGCTTGCCCTCACTAACCTCTCGCAATTGCCGCCGGCGGTGGAGCGCATTCGCATTGGCGATCAGTTGCGCATCGTGCGCGACGCCGGGGAAATGCCCACCTTGTCGGCGTTCAACGTCAGCACCATTTATGAGCTGACGCTGTACACCGTGCAAAACGACGGCAAGATCAACTACCCCTTCCTGGGACCGATCCAGGTGGCACATCGCACCCCGGCCGAAGTCTCCGCCGAGCTGAGCCAGAAGCTGGCACCGGTGTACCGCGAACCCCGCGTGACAGTGAACATCAACGTGGCACCGGGCAACTCGGTGATCGTCGGCGGGGCGGTCTTCAACCCTTCGGCGGTGCCAATCTCGACGGCGCCCACCATGGAACAGGCGATTCTTGGCGCAGGCGGCATCAACCCCATGGGCAACGCCAAAACCGTCGCGCTGCTGCGTGAAGACTCCCAGGGCGTGTACCACGCCTACTTCCTGGATTTCAGCCAGTACCTGCGCGACGGCGCCATTGGCCGTAAACCGGTGGCCCTGCAACGCGGCGACGTGGTGTTTGTGCCCAAGTCCAATGTGGGCGAGCGGATTCAAGGCGTGGACACTTACCTGAACCAACTGATCCCCTTCACCAAGTCGATTGGTGTTGGCTACAACTACACGCGCACCAGCGGCGGCAATAACTAAAGGAGCGACATCCCATGATCGAGATCCGTTCTTTTCGTGATCTTCTGCGTCTGTTTTTCATCTTCAGGCACGAGTTCAAGCTGGCGGCCCTGGCCGCGCTGGTGATCATCCTGCTCGGCGCGTTCCTGCTGCCGGCCAAGTTCGAGTCCACGGCGCGGCTGCTGGTCAAGCCCGGCCGTGACTCGACCATGCCGATCGAGGCGACCAACCGTCAGCCCATCGTCATGCCCAGCACCCAGCGTGACCCGATCGTCGACGAGGAGCGCCTGCTGACCGGCCGCCCTATCGTGCGCGCCGTGGCCGAGCACTACCTGGAAGTGATGGACAAGATGCAACCGCCCGAAGGCCTCTGGAAGCGCACCAAGTGGTACGTGAAAAAAGGCATCAGCGGCGTGTTCGACGGGGTTCGCGTGGTACTGGAAACCGTCGGCATCGTCGAGCAGACCACCCCGGTGGAACGCCTGGCGAAAAGCCTGGAGAAAAACTTCGATGTGACCCACGCCCTGGGCTCCACGGTGATGGACATCAGCTTTACCTGGGACGACCCGCAAATTGCCCAGGAAGTGGTCAAGGACTGGGTTGAAACCTACATCAATGAACGCACCCAGGCGCTGGGCCGCAAGAGCCTGTATGCGTTTTATGAAGGCCAGGTGTCCAACAGCGCGGCCGAAATCAAGAGCTACAAGGAGCAGATCCTGACGCACTTGAACGAAATCGGCGCCTCCAGCATCACCGACCGCCTGGAAGACTTGTCCGAGCGCATCAACGTGCTGCGCGGCGAAGTGTTCAACTCTACCCGCCTGATCGCGTCCTCCGATGCGGCGCTGGAAAACACCCGCAATCAACTCAAGGGCCAGCCCAAAGAGGTGACGACGGTCCGCCAGATCGCGCTCAACCCGCAACAACAAGACCTGCGTCGCCTGCTCAACCAGAAGCTGTTGGAAAAGGCCGACATGATGCGCACCTACACCGATAACGCGCCGCCGGTCAAAGCCCTGGACGCCTCGATCCGTGCCATGCAGGCTCAGGTCGCAGCCGAAAGCAACACCGTGCAAAGCTCCGAGAACCGTGCGCCTAACACGCTGGAGATTCACTTGCAGCGGGTGCTGCTGGACGAAACCAGCAACAACCTGGCCCTGCGCACGCAGCTGGTGCAGCAGCAAAAGCAACTGACTGTGCTTGAAGCCCAGCGCAAGGAAGCCCTGGCCGTGGAGCCGGAGCTGACGCGCCTGTCCCGCGAGCTGAGCGCCACCGAGCGCAACTACGCGCTGTACGTCGATAACCTGGAAAAATCGCGCATCGACCGTGAGCTGGATAAAAGCCAGATCAGCAACATCGCCGTGATCGAAGAAGCCACCCTGAACCCTGGGCGTGTGTTTCCCAAAACCCTGCTGATGCTGGTGCTGGCCATCCCGTTTGCGATCATCGTGGGGCTGCTGGTGATTTACCTGTGCTACCTGCTGGACCAGCGCATCCACGACGGCGGCCTGGTGGAAGGCAAGTTCGGCCTGCCCCTGTGGACCACCCTGCCGGAGCTGGACACCAGCACCGCGCAAAGCACCAACGCGTTCAACGCCAGCATCTACCGCCTGTACGGCTTGCTGCCGCTGGAACAGATCGCCGAGCAAGGCCTGACGCTGGGCCTGACCTCTGCGCGACACGGTGAGGGCGTGACGTTTATCGTCGAGCAACTGCGCCAGTTGCTGGAAGAAAACGGCATTCGGGTGCGCGTCGGCGGCGTCGAGAAAGCCGTGCCGGGTGAGCTGGTGCTGCTGGACGCGTCGGCCCTGCTGGCCAACCGTGATGCCTTCATCAACCTGCGCCGTGCCGACCGGATTGCGCTGGTGGTCGAAGCGCAGCAAAGCACCGTGCCGGTGGTGGAACACGCGCTGTCGATTCTCACCACGGCGTTTGGCAAGGTCGATGGCATCATCATCAACCGTCGCAAGTTCGAGGTGCCGGTCAAGGTGCTCAAAACCATCGCCAAGTACGGGAGAGGCTTCTGATGCGCATAGCCCTGCTCGCTCCCCTGCCGCCGGAAAAGAACGGGATCGCCGATTACGCGAACCACTTCAAGACGGCACTGGAGCAACTGGGCGTCCACGTGGTCACGCCCCTGGCGGGCGTGGTCGGCAGCTCGGTGGCGATCAAACAGGCCCTGGGCGGTTTCGACTGGCGCAGCGTGGACCTGGTCCACGCCGAGCTGGGCGGCGGGCGGCTGGGGGAGTTCCTGGCCCTGCGCGAATTGCGCAAGGCTTACCCAACGCTGCCGCTGACCGCGACCGTGCATGACCCGGAGCGCATGGTATGGCGCCGCGAGCAATTGCCGTTCCCGTTGAACCTGATGCAATCCCTGCCCAGCCCATTGCCGCAAGCGGCAGTGGTGCTGGCCGACCCATGGACCCTGCGCGAAGAACGCCACGTCGCACAGGGCCTGACCCGGCTGGTGACCCTCACCCGCCTGGGCGCCGACTGCCTGAGCGCGCGCATGCACTTGCCAGCAGGCAAAGTGGCGGTGATCAATCACGCCAACCTGGATATCGCACCCGCGGCCCTGCCGCCGCTGGACACGCTGCACCTGTTGTATTTCGGTTTTATCTACCGTGGCAAAGGCATCGAAGACCTGTTGCAGGCCCTGGCCGCCGTCTTCGCCAACGCCCCCGCATTGCGTGACCGTGTGCGCCTGACCCTGGCCGGTGGCACTGCCGCCGAAATGGCGTTTGGCGCAGGCGGCAACTACCTGGAACAGCTCAATGGCCAGATCGCCGAACTGGGCCTGGCCGGTTCCATCGATTGGCGGCTGAACCTGCCGGCCAACGAGATTGCACAGACGATCCAGGCGCACCATGTGATGGTGCTGCCGTATCGCGAATCGAAAAAACTCGGCCTGCTGGGCCGCCAGCGCGGCACCAGCGGTGCGCTGTCGTGGGCCGCAGCATGCGGGCGCGGCGCGATCACCTCCGATGCGCGCGCCTTTGCCGAAGAGGTCGCCAGCGGCAACGGCGCCATCTACCCGCAGGGCGACGTGGCCGCCCTGAGCGAACAACTGCTGCGCCTGGCCAACCGCCCGCAAATGGCCAGCGAATGGGCCGAGCGCGCCGCCGCCATTGGCCGCGAACGCTTGTGGCCGCTGACCGCGCAAAAATTCGCCAACGTGTTTGAACAGGCACTTGCAGGAGGCAACCATGGCACGTAAACGGACGTATTTCGCCACGCTGGGCCTGGTCGCCGTACTGGGGCTGACCGCCTTTTTGTGGGGCCGCCCCGCCGACGCCGAGTACCAGGTGCTCAAGGGCAGCAAAGAAGTGGTATGGAAGGATTTTCTGGGGGTGAATGCGCAGTTTCTGTGGTTTTCCCCCGAGCGCTATCAAAAGCAGATCGACCGCCTCAAGGCCCTGGGCCTGGAATGGGTGCGCCTGGACCTGCACTGGGACCAGCTGGAAACAGCCGAAAACCAGTTCCAGCTGGCCACGCTGGATGTGCTGGTGAACAAACTCCAGCAGAACCAGATCAAGTCGCTGTTTTACCTGGTGGGCTCGGCGCGGTTCATCACCACCGCCCCGCCGCTGTCGCTGTACCCGGACCAATACCCGCCGCGTGACCCGAACGTGTTTGCCAACCGCATGGCGCTGCTGTCCCAGCGCTACCCCAGTGTCGACGCGTGGCAGGTGTGGAACGAGCCCAATTTGCTGGGCTTCTGGCGCCCCGCCGCCGACCCGGCCGGGTATGCACAATTGCTGCAAGTAACCGCAGCCGCGTTGCGGGTGGTCAACCCCACCAAGCCGGTGGTGGCTGCCGGCATGGCCTTTTTCAGCGAGATGCCCAACGGCCAGACGATGTTCGACGCCCTGGGGATGCTGGGCGTGCCGAACCTGAACACCGTCGCGGCCTATCACCCCTACACCCAGTTGCCCGAAGGCAACGATCCGGCGAACCTGGACTTTGTGACTAAAACCCGCCAGCTCAACCAGAAACTGCGTACCGCCGGGGTGCAGACCCTGTGGAGCACCGAATGGGGCTGGTCCACGTACAAAGGGCCCAAGGAGATGCAGGACATCATCTCCGCGCAGGCCCAGGCCGACTACATCCTGCGCCGCGTGGCCCTGATGAGCGCGCTGGATTTCGACAAGATCTTCCTGTTCACCCTCACCGATCTTGACCAGCGCGCCAGCGTGCGTGACCGCAATTACGGGTTGCTGGACATCGACACCAACCCCAAGCCGTCCTACACCGCCTTGCAGAACTTTTTGCAGGTCACCGGGCCGAAACTGATACCGGGCGACCCGCCCACCGCAGACAGCCTGCCCAACGGTGTGTTCAGCATCGGCTGGAGCCGCGACGACGGGCGCAAGGTGTGGTTTTTCTGGGCGGCCCAAGGCGGCACGGCGCACTTGCCGGGCCTGACCACCGCCACCCTGTATGACCCGTTGCGCGGCACACAGACACCGGTAAGCGGCGCCAATGGCCTGAACGTGCCGGTCAAGTCGAATCTGCAAATTCTGTTATGGGATTGAAGCCGGTCATGCGCATTCTCTGGATCCTGCCCTACTCCCCGTGGCCCGCGACCAGCGGCGGCAAGACGCGCCAGTTTCATCTGCTGCGCAACCTGGCCGCGCGTGGGCACCGCATCACCTTGTTGCTGCACGACAAACAAGCGGTGTCGCCGGGTGACCGCCAGGTGCTGGAAGCGTTTCTCGAGCAGGTGATTATCTTGCCGCGCCGCCCCGCCCGCAGCCTGAAAACCCTGCTGGCCGGGCTGTTCGCGCCCTACCCGCTGCTGGCGAGCGTGAATGGCTTGTCGAGCGCGTTGCAAGCCACCTTCGAGCAGTTGCTCAACGAACCTTGGGACGTGGTGCAGATCGAACACACCTACACGTTCCAGCCGTATGAAGCGGCGCTCGTGCAGCGTGCGCAGCCGTTTGTGCTGACCGAACACAACGTGGAGTCCGGCCTGGGCGCGGCCACTTACGACCGCTTCCCCGGCTGGGCACGGCCCTTTGTCCGTTACGACCAGTGGCGCTACACCCGCTGGGAACGGCGCGTGATGCGCCAGGCCGCGCAGGTGGTGGCAGTGACCGACAGCGACGCGCTGACCCTGGCGCATATCGCCGACAAGCCGGTGCCGGTGGTGGTCAACGGCGTGGACTGCGCACACTTCGCCAGCGCCCGCCCCGACCCTGCCACGCAGCGGGTGTTGTTTTTGGGCAACTACGAATACTTGCCCAACGTCGACGCCATTGAATGGGCCCTGGACGAAATCCTGCCGCGGGTGTGGGCGCAGTGCCCGCAGGCGCGCATGAGCGTTTGCGGGTTCGGCATGCCCGACGCCTGGCGCCAGCGCTGGCAGGACCCGCGCATTGAATGGCAGGGCTTTGTGCCCGACCTGCTGGCGCTGCAATCGAGCTGTTCGGTGTTTTTGGCGCCCTTGCGCCATGGCGGCGGTTCCAAGCTCAAGGTGCTCGAAGCCCTGGCCGCCGGTTTGCCGCTGGCCAGTACCGAACAGGGCGTGTCGGGCCTGGACCTGGTGCAGGGCCTGGACTACCTCGGCGGCCAGACGCCCGACAGCCTGGCCGACGCGGTGGTGCGCTTGCTGCAATTTCCCGAAGCCGCCGCGCCCATGGGCGAAGCCGGGCGTGCGTATGTGCGCCGCGCCCACGACTGGAGCGTCGCCGCCAGTCAACTGGAGCAGGTCTACGCCCAGCTTTCACCGTTGAACCACCACAAGGAGCCGGCATGCGTGTAGGCCTGGATTACCGCACCGTCGGCACCTCCCCGCAATCGGGGATCAGCCGCCAGGTGTACGCCCTGGAGGACGGGCTGGCCGCAATGCCGGGCATCGAACTCGAGCGTTTCACCGTGGCGCCCCTGGGCGACGAGTTGCGCCTGAGCACCCATTGCCCCGAATGGGGCTGCGCCCGCACGGCCATGCACCAGCCCCACCAGCGGTTGCGTTTCGAGGCCGGTTTTTTGCCCAAGGCGCTGCGCGAGGCGCAGATCGACCTGTACATCAGCACGTTCAATATGGGCCTGCCGCTGCCGCCCAAGCCAAAAGGGCTGCGCACCGCGCTGGTGTTGCACGACCTGTTCCAGATCACCTTGAACAACTACCACGCCAACCGTTTGAAAGCGCTGATCTACAAGACCTCCGACCGGCTGTCGATTGCCTATGCGGTGCATTCGGCCGACCGCGTGTGGACCCCCTCGCAGTACAGCGCCGATGAAACCGTCCGCCTGTTCCCCAAGGCGGCCGGCAAGATTCGCGTGTTGCCCAACCAGGTCGACGGGTTTGTGGGGGTGGCGGCCGACCTGTCCCGCCGCCAGTTGCCCGAGCGCTACTGGTTGCTGGTGGGCACCCGGGAGCTGCGCAAGAACGTGCCGTTTTTTGTCGACGCCTGGCACCAGGCGCGCCAGCGGTCGGCGGCGGTGCCAGAGCTGGTCATGGTGGGCAGCCTGGACCATTTGCCCCCCGCCCAGCGCGACTATGCCGGGATACGCGCCTTGAGCGGGGTGGCTGACGACGAGTTGCAAGCACTGTACCGCCAGGCCCTGCGCCTGTGGCAGCCCTCCTATGCCGAAGGGTTTGGCTTGCCGGTGATCGAAGCCTTGAGCGTCGGCACCGCGGTGGCGGTGGCCAGCGGCACGTCGCTGGATGAAATCACGCCGCCGTCGGCGCCGCGTTTTTCGCCCACCGACAGCCCGGCGCTGGTGCAGTTGATGCTGCAATTGAGTGACCAGCCCGCCGAACACACCCCCGAACAACTGCGCCATTGGGCCGAACGTTTCAACCACCAGGCTTACCGTCGGCGCCTGGCCGAACTGATCGAGGAATTGAATTGAGAATCTCACTGAGTAGCCTCGTCGCCATCGTGCTCGGCCTGCTGTTTGGCGGGCTGATTCTCTTTCTCTCGCCTGCCAAGGCGGTGATCGCCGTGGTCGGCGTGGCCGCCGCCGTGACCATATTGCGGTTCCCGTTCTGGGGCCTGTTGCTGTTCGCCCTGGTGGCGACGTTCATGCCCTACTCCACGCTCAACCTGGGCATTCGCAGTACGGTGAGCGAAGCCTTGCTGGCGCTGACCTGGGGCGCGGTGTTGTGGCACGGTTTTCTGGCGCGCATGCCGGCCACACCCGGGCTTGGCAAGCGCCCCACCGACCAGATGCTGCTGTGGCTGATGCTGTTTACCGTGCTGCCCTTCGTGATCGGCCAGGTCACCATTCGCACCGAAGCCAGCGGCGTGGCCAACTGGCTGCGCTGGTTGCTCAACTTGTCCACGGTGTTTCTCGCCGCGCGGTTGCTCACCGAACAAAAAAACCGTGAAGCGCTGGTGGTCGCCTTGTTGCTGGGCAGCCTGGCGATGCTGGTGCTGTCCATCAGTGTGTTCATCAAGTCGCGCTCGGCATCGGGCATGTTGCCCATCCTGACGTTTATGAATTACGGCAGCATCGACACCCTGACGCTCGGGCTGGACGCGATGTCAGCGCGCATGGGCTCGCCCTGGATGCACCCCAACGCCATCGGCGGGATCATGGCGCTGCTGCTGCCGCTGGCGTTCTGCTACGGCATGACGCGTGAAGGCTGGCGGCGTGGCCTGGGGTTGTCGGTGGCCTGCCTGGGCGCCGCCGCGCTGCTGTTGGCCAGTAGCCGGGGCGCCATGGTGAGCCTGGTGTTGGTGCTGGTGTGGCTGGCATCGCGGCGCGTGCCCTATACCGGCCGCCTGCTGATGATCGGCGCAGCGCTGACCGTAGCGCTGGTGATGGCGTACCCGCCGTTGCAGGAGCGGTTGGCGACGATCTTTTCTTCGGACAACGCCAGTACCGAAATCCGCTTCGACGAATACCGCATGTTCCCACAGGCCGTGGCCGCCTACCCGTTCGGCATCGGCTTCAAGGCCGACCCGCCGGTGCCGGGCACGCACCTGCTGGGCATTTCCAACCTGTGGCTGAACTACATCTACAAAGTCGGCATCCTGGGCATGCTGCTGTTTATCGCCGTAACCTGGCGCTGGTGGCGTGAAGCCCGCCCGGAAAATGGCCCCATCCGCCTGACCCGCGACAACGCCCTGTGGCTGGGCACCACGGCTGGCATCCTGTCGGCGCTGGTGAGCGGCCTGTTCGACCACTACTTCAGCTTTGCCGTGGTGATGGTGGCGTTGTTCTGGCTGATGATCGGGATCAACGTACTGGAAGCCCGCCGCCTGTTCCCGGCGCGGGTGCGCCAGGCCAGAACGGTGGTGCACGCCAGGCCCGTGCTTGATGGCGTCGGGCGCTAGGCATGCTGGGATCGGCGGTGTGGTTGACCCTGGCAACCCTGCTGGGGCTGTGCCTGGGGTTTGCGCGTGAGTGGTTACTGGTGGCGGCCTGGGGCGCGGGCGAGCGCAGTGATGCGTTTCTGATCGCGTTGTTTTTGCCCGAAGCCCTGCGCATGTCATTGGCTGGCGGTGTACTGAGCGCCGCGGCCCTGCCCTTGTACCTGCAACGCAAAGACCCTGAACGCCTGGAGTGGCTGGCGGTGTTGTTTCCGGCGCTGCTGCTCATCGCCCTGGTCACCAGCCTGCTGTTGACGCTGCTGGCGCCCTGGCTGGTGCAACTGCTCGGCCCGGGCCTGGCGGCCAGTGCCACCGAGCTTGCCAGCAGCAACTTGCAGATCCTCGCCTGGAGCGTACCGGGGCTGATGCTGCACGCGTTGTTCAGTATCCCGTTGCAGGCCCGCGAGCGTTTTGTGATCGCCGGGCTCGGCTCGTTGCTGTTCAACCTGCCCCCGGTGACTTACCTGGCCGTGGCGGGCACCGCCACCCAACCGCACACGCTGGCCTTGGCTTGCCTCACGGGCAGCCTGTTGATGCCGCTGGCGCTGTTGCCGTCGATGTGGCGCCAGGGCTGGCGGCCATGGCGTGTGCGGGCATCCTTGCTGGAGCTGCGTGAACTGGGCGGGCGCATCGGCCCGCTGCTGCTGAGCAACGGCGCCAGCCAGGGCCTGGCACTGGTCGAACGGCTGGTGGCGTCGTTGTTGGGCGAAGGCGCGGTGACGTGGGTGAACCTGGCCCGCAAGCTGATGAACCTGCCGCTGATTGCACTGATGAGCCTCAACCAGGTGCTGCTGGGCATGATGAGCCGACGCCAGGGCGACGAGCGCCTGGCCTTGCTCAAGCGCGGCCTGGAAACCGCCAGCCTGCTGACCCTGCCTGCCGGTGTCGGCCTGGTGGCCGCGGCCCCCAGCCTGGTAACGCTGTTGTTGCCCAAGCAGTCGGCGGATTCGCCCTTGCCCCTGCTGCTGGCCTGGTTTGCCGTGCCGCTGGTGTTTGGCGCCTGGAACGCCCTGCTCGCGCGCTACGCCTACGCGGCAGGCGACACGCGCCAACCGCTGCGCTGTGAGCTGCTGGGCAGCCTGGCCAACGTGCTGCTGCTGGGGGTGCTGCCATTTGCCGTGGGCCTGGCGGGCATCCCCCTGGCCGCACTGGCGGGGGTGCTGTGCACCGCGCTGCTGCTGATGCAGCGCCAGGGTCTTTTGGGCGCCCTGCCCTGGCGGCGGCACGGGTTATTGAGCGCAGCCTTGCTGGGGTTGGCGGCGCTGGGGTTGTTCCGGCTTGAAGGCCTCTGGCTGCAACTGGGTCTGAGCACCCTGGCCGGTGCCGTGGTATTGCTGGGGATGGGCCTGTGGCTCAAGCCCTGGCGCAAAGCAGATATTTAGATCGGGAGCAGTACGGTGAAAAAACGTTGGATTCAAATGGATATTGCCAAGGGTATCGGCATCCTGATCATTGTGTTCGGCCACAGTTGGTTTGTGGCCAACTCACCCGATTTGCTGTTTCCCATTTTGGCGTCGTTCGTCCTGCCGCTGTTTTTCTTTTTGTCCGGCGTGTTCTTCAAGCCCGAACAACCTTTTGTCGAGATGGCCGTGCGCAAGGCCGACGCACTGCTCAAACCGTTTTTCTTCACCATGCTGGTGTATGTACTGGTGCGTGACGTGTTGCGCGGCCAGCCCCTGCTACCGGATGTCGGCGGCGTGCTGTATGCCTCGGTGGACACCATCCCCTGGCAGGCCCTGTGGTTCTTGCCGCACTTTTGGGTGGCGATCCTGTTTGGCTGGCTGATGCTGCGCCTCATGCAGCGCCTGGGTTTGGGGCTGGCCTCCAGTTGCGTGTTGATCACCCTGCAGCTGTTGGCGGGGATCTGGATGCTGGATTGGTTCTGGCAAGTGCCGGTGACGCTCGCCGGGCATACCTGGGCCTTGCCGGGCCTGCCCTTCGGGCTGGATGTGACGCTGATCAGCAGCACCTACTTTATTTTTGGCTACCTGCTGCGTGACCCGTTGCGTCGGCATCAGAGTTCGTGGGTGGGCCTGCTGGTATCGGTGGCGTTGTTTACCGGGGTGTTCATGTACAGCTGGGCGACTATGGACCTGTCCCAGCGCCGCTATGACCACTGGTTGTGGACCAGCCTGCTGGCGGTGATTGGTGTGTACCTGTGCTGGGCGCTGGCGGGGGTGATGATGGTGTCGGAGCGGCTGACCCGGGTCATGACGTATATCGGTCAGAACACGCTGATTCTGTTGATTTTTCATGGGGAGATTCAGCACAAGACGGTGGATTTGCTGGAGCGTCTTGGGCTGCATGCGCTGGTGGCGGCGAGTATTGGGCTGGTGGTGGCGGTGGTGGTGCCGTTGCTGATTGGTGAGGTGATCAAGCGGGTGGCGGTGTTGCGGTTTTTTTATTTTCCGTTTCCGGTGCGTAAGCGGGAGGGGTGACTGGTGTGGGGGGTGTACATATCCGTTGTTTGGGTGAAGGCGACTTTGGGGTTCCGCCCTTACGGCGGGTCACTTTTGGAAGAGCGCCAAAAGTAACCAAAAGCGCTTCGCCCCACCACTCGGCACCTCGCTGACGCTCGGTGTGCCCGTAGTCCGACATTCAATCGGGGGGCCGCCGCTATCGGCCATCCATGGCCGAGAGCGGCTAAGCCGGCGTCCTGCCGGCTTACCCCCCGATTGAACATCGGCCTACGGCCAGCGTGGTTTAAGGGGGCGCTTTAGATCAAAAGCCAGATCAAAAGCAGATCAAGAACAGATCAAGAGCAGGCGGCTTGGGTGTTTGGTTTGTGCACGGTTTCTGTGGGCGCAGGCTTGCCTGCGCCTACGTGTGTTCAGTCGTCCAGTTGGGCGGGGGCGGGTTGTTTGCTGGCTTTGCCGGGTTTGGCAGCCTTGGCGGCAGGGGCAGCCTGTTCGGGGGGAGTGGAGGCGGCGGTGTCTTTTTCGGCCTGGGGCATCTGGTCGATGGTGCTGAAGAATTCCTTCAGTTCGACGGTGTCGGGCGGTGAGGTTTTTTCGACTTTTTTCTCGCCGTCCTTGCCGATCAGGATCACTTTGGTCCCGCTGCCTGCACCCAGTTTGAGCGCACGGATCAGGGCGTTGGTTTCCGGTGGGGAGAGTTTTTTGTTGTCTTTGGGGTCCTTGGCGATTTTTTCGCCTTCGGCCCCGATGCTGCCGAACGAGACGGTGTAGAGCACCATGTTGCGTTCATCAAAGGACTGGCGCGTGGCAGGCTCCTCCAGCGCTTTTTTGAGGGTGGGTAACGTGGGGTTGCCGGCGTCCAGTTCCACTACCACCAGGGGGCGCAGTTTGCCCAGGTCCTGCTTGAGTGGGTTGATATCCTCGGCAGCCAACAGCGGCCCCGTAAAAGCCATCAAGGTAGCCAGGGTCAGCGACCGGATGAGCATGCGCACCTCCTTTGAATTCCATGCAGGGTTCTTGAGTTTCATGTCTGCGACAGTCAAATTCAAGGATGATTCCTACAGCACTTTAAGAAAGCGTAGGCCAGGACGCCCGTGAAGCAAGGGGTTTCACCGGGTTCGGGCTCATTGTTTCTTTTGATTGCCAAGGCCCCTGCCCGCCCAAAAACCCGCCGCCGGACTTGGCAGCGAAGTGTTAGGCTTGGCCGTTCAATCGCCTGACGGACACACACCATGTACAGCAAACGCGTGACAATCGAAGACTGGGACGGCGACGGCGCCATCCGCCTGCCGGATGAAGCCCTGCAGGAACTGGGGCTGGATGTGGGCGACTCGTTGTACATCGTCGAAACGTATGTGGGCACGCAAAAAGGGTTTGTGTTGTCGACCACGCCCAAGATCGCCGACCGCATGGACGAGTGGGTGGAGGCCTTGAGCAATGAGGCTGGCACCGCCTCGTACTGAGGGCTGTTTCAGAACAATCCCATCTGCCCGCCCACCAGGGTGCCGAAGTCGTCATTCACAAACGGCAGAATCGCATCGGCCACCGGCTGCAATTGCCGGGTCACGTAGTGGTCGTAGTCGATCGGTGAGTGCAGCACTTCCAGCGGCTGCGGCCCGTTGACCGTGATCACATAGCTGATCCAGCCGCTGCGCTGGTACTGCCGTGGGCGGCCCATGCGGTCGTTGTACTCGTCGGCCAGGCGTGCGGCGCGCACGTGGGGCGGGACGTTGCGTTCGTAGTCATCGAGTTGGCGACGCAGGCGCTTGCGGTAGATCAGCAGGTCGTCGAGTTCGCCGCGCAGGGTCTGGCGCACGTAGTCGCGCACGTAATCCTGGTGGGGCTGGCGGTGGAAGATGCGTTGGTAGAGTTCCTGCTGGAATTGACGGGCCAGGGGCGACCAGTCGCTGCGTACGGTTTCCAGGCCCTTGTAGACCATGTCTTCGCTGCCGTCGGCGTGCACCACCAGCCCGGCGTAGCGTTTTTTGCTGCCCTCCTCCGCGCCGCGGATGGTGGGCATCAGGAAGCGGCTGAAGTGGGTTTCGTATTGCAGCTCCAACGCACTTTGCAGGCCGAACTCGGTGTGCAGGTGGTCGCGCCACCAGTCGTTGACGTGTTGCACCAATGCGCGGCCGATGCGGCCGGCGTCCTCTTGGGTATGGGCGCTGCCGAGCCAGACGAAGGTGGAGTCGGTGTCGCCGTAGATCACCTCATAGCCTTGGGCTTCGACCAGTTCGCGGGTCTGGCGCATGATCTGGTGCCCGCGCATCGTGATAGACGACGCCAGCCGAGTGTCGAAGAACCGGCAGCCGCTGGAGCCGAGCACACCGTAAAAAGCGTTCATGATGATTTTGAGCGCCTGGGACAACGGCGCATTGTGCTCGCGCTTGGCCACTTCGCGGCCTTCGGACACCCGGGCGACGATGGACGGCAGGCAGTGGCGGGTGCGGGAAAACCGCGCGCCGCGAAAGCCTTCCACCGAGGCGCTGTCTTGGGGGTGGCGCAGGCCTTCGATCAGGCCTACGGGGTCGATCAGGAAGCTGCGGATGATCGACGGGTAGAGGCTTTTGTAGTCGAGCACCAGCACCGATTCGTAGAGGCCGGGGCGTGAGTCCATGACAAAACCGCCGGGGCTGGCCTGGGGAGGTTTGTCGCCCAGGTTGGGGGCGACGAAGCCCTGGCGGTGCATCAACGGCATGTACAAGTGCGTGAAGGCCGCCACGGAACCACCGCTGCGATCGGCTGGCAGGCCGGTGACGCTGGCCCGCTCGAGCAGGAACTTGAGCAGGTCGGTCTTGGCGAAGATCCGCGTGACCAGTTCGCAGTCCTTGAGGTTGTAGCGCGCCAGGGCCGGTTTGTCCTCGGCGAACATGCGGTTGATTTCGTCCATGCGCTGGTACGGCGTGGCGATATCCTTGCCTTCGCCAAGCAGGGTCTGGGCGACGTTTTCCAGGCTGAAGGACTCAAAGCTCCAGGTGGCCGAGCGCAGGGCCTCAATGCCGTCGATGATCAACCGCCCCGCGGTCGCCGCAAAATAATGGGTGCGGCTGCCGTGCTCGCGCCAACTCATGGCATCGCCGCCCCGGCCGAGCAGCAACGGGACCTTGAGGCGCTGGGCGTGTTCGTGCAGCACGCGCAGGTCGAACTGCACCAGGTTCCAGCCGATGATGGCGTCGGGGTCGTGGGTGGCGAGCCACTGGTTGAGGCGTTCGAGCAATTGGGCGCGGGTGTCGCAGTAGTCGAGCTTGAAGTCTACCGCGTCGGTTTTATTGGGCGGGCCGAGCATGTACACCTGGCGCTCGCCGCAGCCTTGCAGGGCGATGGAATACAGGTCGCCCTGGGCGGTGGTTTCGATGTCCAGTGACACCAGCTTGAGCAGCGGGCGGTAGTCGGGAGCGGGTTTCATCTGGGCGTCCAGCAACATCCCGGTGTCGTCGGGCGTGCCGCCGAACCACACGGGAGCGGTGATGAAGCGCTCCATCATGTAGCGCTCGGGCGGACGCACATCGCCTTCGTAGACATCGATGCCCGCTTTGCGCAGGCGCTTTTCCAGGTCGATGGCTTGGCGATGCTGGCGGGTGTAGAGGCCCAGCACCGGGCGGTGATGGAAGTCGCACAACTGCAACGGGCGCAGCTCGATGTTCGCCTCGCCCCTAAGCTGGCGTTCGGCGGGGGCGCGATGGGCCTCTGGAATAAACATCACCGAGGTCTGTACAGGCAAGAACACGCAGCGCGGGCCGTTGTCGGTGGCCAGCCAAAAACTCACCTGCGTACCCGCCGGGGTATCGCGCCAATGCCGGGTCAGGACAAACCCCTGCTGTAAATCCACCGTACCGCACCTCAAGAATCGCTTTCAGGGCGTGATTCTACTCGGCCCACGGTGAGGCGCGGCAAGTTAACGGCAATTAACCGCACCTGCGGACAACGGGCTCACAAAAATGTTGCAGAGCATTAATAATAATTACTATCATTTGCACCGGAGTCGTATTCGCGCAGCGAGGACGCGCAACGTTGTTGCCCTTTTCCTCACATGACGGTTCGCCGTCAGGATCGACCATGCCCATGTCCACCCGTTGTGCCGTGCCATTTCGCCCGACCTTACTCGCCCTGTGCTGCTCCCTGAGCCTCGCCGCTCACGCCGCCCCCCAAGACACCCCGCAGGATGCGAATACCCGTCAGGATGGCAAGGCACTGGAGCTGGGGGCTACCCGTATCAACGCCGACGCAGCGCCGCCGCCGGGCGCCCTGCCCCCGGTGTATGCCGGTGGCCAGGTGGCCCGTGGCGGGCAACTGGGTGTGTTGGGTAATCAGGACATCATGGACGTGCCGTTCAGCATGTCTGCCTACACCGAAAAACTGATCCGCGACCAACAGGCCGAAAACATCGGGGACGTGCTGCTCAATGACGCGTCCGTGCGCCAGGCGTCGGGGTTCGCCAACCAGGCCCAAGCGTTTGTGATCCGTGGCTTGCCGCTTAATGGCGACGATATTTCCTTCAACGGTTTGTACGGCATCGTACCGCGCCAGATCATGTCCACCGACGCCCTGGAGCGGGTTGAAGTGTTCAAGGGCCCCAATGCCTTTATCAACGGGGTAACGCCGGGCGGTTCCGGCATCGGCGGCGGCGTGAACCTGCAACCCAAGCGGGCGGACGATGTGCCATTACGGCGTTTCAGTACCGATATCAGCAGTGATGGCCGGGTGGGCGAACACCTGGATGTGGGCCAGCGTTTTGGTGAAGACAACCGTTTTGGCGCCCGGGTGAACCTTTCCCAGCGCGAGGGCGACACCGGCATCGACGACGAAAGCCAACGCTCGAAGCTGTTCAGCGTGGGCCTGGACTACCGCGGCGATGCCCTGCGGTTGTCGGGGGACTTTGTCTACCAGAAGCAGCAGGTCAACGGTGGTCGTAACTCCGTATTGCTGGCGCCCGGGTTGACCCACATTCCTTCGGCCCCCTCGGCAGCCACCAACTACGCGCCGAACTGGGGCACGACCAGCCTTGAAGACACATTCGGCCTGTTGCGCGGTGAATATGACCTGAACGACAACTGGACCGCCTATGTGGCCGGTGGCGCCAAGCACACCAATGAACTGGGCCGCTACTCGTCAGTCACCTTGCAAGACACGCTGGGCAACGCCAAGGTCAGCGGCTCGAACATCGCGCACCAGGAAGACAACACCAGCCTGATGGCGGGCTTGAACGGCAAGTTCCAGACTGGCGCCGTCAGCCACAAGCTCAACCTGGGCGTAACGGGGATCTGGGCCCAGACCCGCAACGCCTTTGACTTTGACTTCAGCAGCCACGACAGCAACATTTATCACCCCGTGGCGGTGCCAGAGCCTGCAAAAGGTGGCTTTACCAGCGGCAGCGACCTGAACGACCCCGGCATCACCGCCAAGACGTTTGCCCGCAGTGCGGCGCTTTCGGACACCTTGGGCTTTATGGACGATCGCCTGCTGGTGACCGCTGGCCTGCGCCGCCAGCAGTTGGTGGTTCAGGGGTACGCCTACGGTACGGGCACGCGCACCGCCGATTACGACAAGTCGATCACCACGCCGGTGTATGGCCTGGTGTTCAAGCCGTGGGACCACGTGTCGTTCTACGCCAACCACATCGAAGGCCTGGCACAGGCGCCGACGCCACCCGCCTCATTCCAGAACCTGGTGGTGACCAACAAAGACCGCTCGTTTGCACCGACCCGCTCCAAGCAGACAGAGGCCGGGGTGAAAGTAGACATGGGCACTTATGGCGCAACCCTGGGTGTTTATCGCATTGAACAGCCAAGCCAGGGTTATACCCAGGTCAACCCGGGGGGTCAGGACGCAACGTTTATCTTCCAGGGCGAGCAGGTCAACAAGGGCGTGGAGCTGAACGTGTTTGGCGAGCCGCTGGCGGGCTTGCGTGTGCTGGCGGGCGCGACGGTTATCCACACCGAACTCAAGGGCACCCAAAACGGCGCCAACGATGGCAACCGCGCCATTGGCGTGCCGAGCTTTCAGCTCAATGCCGGGGTGGACTGGGACGTGCCCGGCTTGCAAGGCGTGACCGTCAACGGCCGTATGTTGCGCACCGGCGGCCAGTATGCGGACGCGGCCAACAACCTGAGTCTGCCGACCTGGAACCGCTTCGATGTGGGCGCACGCTATAACTTCAAGGTGGATCAGCGCGAAGTGACGTTGGGCGCTACCGTGGAGAACGTGGCCAACACCAAGTACTGGGAGTCGGCGCTGGGCGGTTACCTGACCCAAGGTGACCCGCGCGTGGCCAAGCTGTCGGCCACCGTCGACTTCTAAACACCGCGTGTTTCAAAACGGCGGGAGCGGGGGTCAACCCCGCTCCCGAGTGCGCGGTCAGGGCCGGGCGTTTCTTGCCAGGTAGGCTTCGATATTGCCCATTTGCTCGTCCCAACCCCGGGCGTTCATTTTCAGTGCTTTTTGGCGGCGGCCTTCGGGGAGCGCGTCAAAACCGGACTCGACCACTTGCAGCACGATGGCGTCGTGGTGATCGGACAGGGTGAACTCCACAAGCGTGGTGTTTTCCGCCTCGTAGTCAACGGCTTCGTCGACGGCGTAGGGGTGCCAGCTGAAGGAGAACAGGCGTTGCGGTTCGAGGCGCTCGATGGTCGCCTTCCAGACCACATGTTCGTAACCGGGGTAGGTAATGGGCGCTTCCAGGCGCAGACCGGCGGTAAACCGCTGGCCTGCGAGGGCGATGCCAAACCAGGCGCCGAATTGCTCGGCGTCGGTCAGGGCATTCCAGATCTGTTCACGGGGCGAGTTGAGCAAGACTTTTCGTTTGATTTCATTTGATGCGTGCATGAGACACCTCCTGTATTGACAGTAGGCGACATAGACCAATGCGCAACTTGAGGAGGGTGCGGCGCCCTCCTCGCCTCAAACGTGAGGGTCGCCCGGTGTCTTGCTCGGCGTTGCGTATTGCGGCTTGAGGTGGCCGTCCTGATCGAGCAACCAGGCGTCCATGATCTGCCGCACCACGGGGCCTGCCACGCGGCCACCGGCCTCACCGTTTTCGATCATCACCGAGATCACGATCTTGGGGTGCTCGGCCGGTGCAAAACCGACGAACAAGGCGTTGTCCCGGTGGCGTTCCAGGGTTTTTTCGCGGTTGTAGCGCTCGCCCTGCTTGATCGCCACCACCTGGGCAGTACCACTTTTGCCTGCGATGCGGTACTGCGCGCCCACCGCCGCCGCCCGGGCGATGCCGCGTGGGTCGTGCATCACCAGTTGCATGCCGTGGTTGACCTGCTCCCAGTCGCGCGGGTCCTTGAGGATGATGTTGGGCATCGGGTGTTCGTCAACCGGCACGGCGCCGTTGATGGTCTTGGCCAGCCGTGGCCGGTTCCATACCCCCTTGTTGGCGATCAAGGCCGTGGCCTGGGCCAGTTGCAGCGGCGTGACTTGCATGTAGCCCTGGCCGATCCCCAGGATCACTGTTTCCCCTGGGAACCAGGGTTGGCGGCGGGTGGCGCGCTTCCAGGCCTGGGAAGGCATCAGGCCAGCGGACTCTTCGAACATGTCCAGGGAGACTTTCTGCCCAAGGCCGAATTCGGCGAGGTAGTCGTGCAGGCGGTCGATACCCAGCTTGTGGGCGAGGTCGTAGAAGTAGGTGTCGTTGGAACGCATGATGGCCGCGTCCATGTCCACCCAACCGTCGCCGCTGTGGTTCCAGTTGCGGTATTTGTGGTCAAAGTCCGGCAGTTGGTAGTAACCGGGGTCGAACACGCGGGTTTGTGCGGTGACCACGCCCGTGTCCAGGCCAGCGATGGCCACTTCCGGCTTGATGGTCGAACCCGGCGCGTAGAGCCCGCGCAGGACGCGGTTGAACAGCGGCCGGTCGATCGAGTCATGCAGTGCGGCGTATTCCTTGAAGCTGATGCCGGTGACAAACAGGTTGGGGTCAAAACTGGGCTTGCTGACCATCGCCAGGATTTCGCCGGTTTGCGGGTCCAGGGCCACGACCGAACCTCGGCGATCGCCCAGCGCCTGTTCGGCGGCTTCCTGGAGTTTGACGTCCAGGCTCAACACGATATTTTTGCCGGGCACCGGATCGGTGTGCTTGAGCACACGCAGCACACGGCCCTGGGCGTTGGTTTCGACCTCTTCATAACCCACATGGCCGTGCAACTCGGCCTCATAGAAGCGCTCGATGCCGGTCTTGCCGATGGATTGCGTACCGCGATATTCCACGGAGTCGAGGGTTTTCGATTCTTTTTCGTTGATCCGCCCGACGTAGCCGATGGAATGGGCGAAGTGTTCACCCAGGGGGTAGTGACGGACGAATTGAGGCTCTACGTCGACCCCCGGCAGGCGGAATTCGTTGACGGCCAGCAGGGCGATCTGTTCTTCGGTCAACTCGTAAAACAACGTGACCGGCACAAACGGGTGGCGGGCCTGTTTCAACGCTTTGTCGAAGACAGCGCGGTCTTCTGCCGGAAGGTGCAGCAGGTTCACGATGGCATCCAGCTCGCCTTTGAGGTCGGTGGTGCGCTCGCGGGTGATGGTGAGGTTGTAGCTGGGGCGGTTATCGGCGAGCACGACGCCATTTCGGTCGTAGATCAGGCCACGCGTCGGCGTGATGGGCAGGACGTGGACGCGGTTGTTTTCGGAAATAGTGGAGTGATAGTCAAATTGCACCACTTGCAGGAAGTACATTCTTCCTACAAGGGCGCAGGTAATGCCGATCACGAGCAGTGCACAGGCCAACAAACGCTTGTTGACCAGGCGGTTTTCCTTTTCGTGATCCTTGATAGGTATGGGTTCGGGCATTTCTACAGCATCTCGTTGAATAAAGTCGACGCCGCATCCTGCGGAGAAAAATTCGTCCCTGTGAAAATGTGCTGCACCATACCAAAAATGCAGAAACACTTTGCATCGATTTCCTGAACGGCATGCTTATGTCATGTATTTATGCGCCGGGGCTGGATCAAGACAGGACCGATTTGGGCTCCAGGAAGGCTTCCAGGCCAAAAGTGCCGTATTCACGCCCGATGCCGGACTGCTTGAAGCCACCAAAGGGGGCAAACGGTTCGTGGGCAAGGGTGTTGATCACGACGCGGCCTGCGTCGATCCGGCTGGCCAGGCCGTGGGCGCGCTGCAGGTCGGACCCGAAAATGTAGGCCTGCAGGCCGTAGGGCGTGTCGTTGGCGATGGCCAGGGCTTGTTCTTCGTCGGTGTAGGGAATGACCGAGAGCACCGGGCCGAAAATTTCTTCGCGGGCGATGGTCATCTGGTTGGTCACGCGGCTGAATACGGTCGGCCGCACGAACCAGCCGCTTTCAACGCCGTGGGGCAAGCCTGGGCCACCGACCAGCAGGTGCGCGCCCTCCGCGATGCCGATCTGAATGTAACGTTGCACGCGTTGCCATTGCTTGAGGCTGACCATGGGGCCGACGGCGGTCGCCGGGTCACGAGGGTCGCCCGCCTGTACCTTGGCCACTTCTTCGACTAATAACGCTTCGACCTCGGCCAGGCGATGTTCGGGCACCAGGATCCGGGTGCCCGCAATGCAAGCCTGCCCGCTGTTCATGAAACCGGCTTGAAGGGCCATGGGCACGGCGGTATGCAGGTCGGCATCCTCCATGATGACCACCGGGGATTTACCGCCCAACTCCAGGGTGATGCGCTTGAGGGTGTCGGCCCCTGCCCGCAAGATACTTTTGCCTACAGCCGTGGAGCCGGTGAACGACACTTTGGCGATGTCGGGGTGCGAACTCAGGACGGTGCCGACCTCTTCACCGCGCCCGGTGACAATATTAAAAATGCCAGGCGGTAACCCCGCCGCATGAAGCGCACGCATTACGATGGCCGTCTGAATGGCGCTCATTTCACTCGGTTTGATCACACAGGTACAACCGGCGGACAACGCGGCAGCCAGCTTGCCGCAGATAAAACCGGCGTCGTTGTTCCAGGGTGAAATCAACCCGGCCACGCCCAGGGGTTGCATGACGACTTCGGCGATACCGACACGCCTGGAAAAGTTGTAGTTCTCCAGCACCACAGCGGCATTCTCCAGGACGCTGGCTGCGTGCTTGGCCATCCAGCGTGCGCGGGAAACAGGGGCACCGTATTCCTCGATGATTGCGTCGGTGAGTTCATCTTCGACGGCTTCGACAGCGGCATGCAGGCGCTTGAGGTAATCAATACGCACGGCTTTGGTGGTTTGGGAAAAGCTGGCAAACGCTTGCTTGGCGGCGGCGATTGCAGCGTGGGCGTCCTGTTCGTCGGCTAACTGAACCTGGCCGATGCACTGGCCTGTGGCTGGGTTGAAAAGGTCGAAAAGTTCATCACCATGAGGCCGTACAAAAGCGCCGTTGATGTAGATCTGGTTGATCAGTTGCATAGGTTCTCCGGAGGACCGTGTCGTACGGCTCTACGGTATGCCACTATGATTGATGTGATAAGACGCACCAATTTTAATGAGTTGATGAGTAATTCAGGACAATGAACACATCGGGATTGAACGAACTGGAGGCGGTGCTGGCGGTGGCCAGGCACCGCAGTTTTCGTGCGGCGGCCACGGAGCTGGGGGTATCGACGTCGGCGTTGAGCCATGCGATTGCGGCGCTTGAGGCGCGGATGGGGGTGAGGCTGTTTAACCGTACAACGCGCAGTGTGTCGCTCTCTGAGGTGGGGGCAGAGTTTGTCGCAACGATCACTCCAGCGCTGCTGACTATTCGTACGGCCTTAGAGCAGGCGGGGAACAGTCAGGCAGAGCCTATCGGCACGCTGCGCCTGAACATGGCGACAGGCGCGGCACGGCAGGTGATGCCGTTGTTGTTGGAGTATGTGCGACGTTATCCCAAGATGAAGCTGGATATCGTCACCGAAGGGCGGCTGGTGGACATCGTCGCGCAAGGCTTTGATGCGGGCGTCCGCCTGGGTGACAGCGTGCCTCAAGACATGATCGCGGTGGATATCACCCCGGCTCAGCGTTTTGCGGTGCTGGGCAGCCCGGGGTACTTTGCCGACCGTTCGGTTCCCTCAAGCCCCATGGACCTGCGAGATCATCAGTGCATTCGCAGCCGACTTCCCAGCGGTGCCATTTATCATTGGGAGTTTGAACGACATGGCGAAACGATCGCCATGGAAGTACAGGGCGCCCTGACGCTGGACAATTCCATCTTGATGCTTGAAGCCGCGCGAGCGGGTTTGGGGCTGACATTTCTTACCGAGTGGGACGCGGCGGCAGACCTGGCCAGGGGCACGTTGGTCCGGGTCCTGGAGGACTGGACCCCCGCCTTCGACAGGTTGTGTTTGTATTACCCCGGAAGACGCCATGTGCCGGCGGGGTTGAGGGCGCTGATTGAGTTGATCAAGGAGCGGGCGCCCTAGGTACTTGCGGTGCTTTTTGAGTTTTCGAGTAGACAAACAAAACCCCAACTGCTTTCGCAATTGGGGTTTCGGAATTTAATCTTGACGAT
>NZ_JBSVWN010000072.1:0-25653 GCF_054071325.1 Pseudomonas sp. SDO5215_S409
CGTGCACAAGAACGCCGGTTTGGTTGATGTGTTTGCTCGCACGAACATCATCCATTAAACCGGCGTTCTTGTTTCTGTCTTTCCCGGGATTCCGTGAAGAACCAAAAAACAGCGCGGCCCGCTGCCGGGTGACGGTGCGGGCAACGACAACTTCCGCGCCAAGCGCTACATCGCCAAGTACACCATCAACCCGGCGATCACCCACGGCATCAGCCACGAAGTGGGCTCGATCGAAGTGGGCAAATGGGCCGACCTGGTGCTGTGGCGCCCGGGCTTCTTTGGCATCAAGCCCACCCTGATCCTCAAGGGCGGCGCGATTGCCTCAAGCCTGATGGGTGACATCAACGGCTCGATCCCCACCCCGCAGCCGGTGCACTACCGCCCGATGTTCGCCAGCCTGGGCAGCGCGTTGCACGCCACCAGTTTCACCTTTATCAGCCAGGCCGCCGCCGACGCCGGACTGCCCCAGGCCCTGGGCCTGAAAAAGCAGATCGGCGTGGTCAAGGGGTGCCGCACGGTGCAAAAAACCGACCTGATCCACAACGATTACCTGCCGGACATCGAAGTGGACCCCCAGACCTACCAGGTCAAGGCCGACGGCGTGTTGCTGTGGTGCGAACCGGCCGAGGTGCTGCCCATGGCCCAGCGTTACTTCCTGTTCTGAGGCACGGCGGTTTCCTGGCGTGAGAGCGCGATCAACCGCAGGTTGCGCTCGGTCTGCAGTTCGATGTCGAGCATGGTGGTGGCCTCGTGGTAGGCCTGGTCGATCACCGGGTGCTCGGCCTCGAACTGCTCATGCCGTGCGCTGGCCTGCTGCCTGAGCACTTCAAAGTCCTCGGGGTAGCGCTCCTCGAGGTAGCTCACCCAGTAGTCCTGATTGATGAGGTACTCGTAGAGCTCATCGGACGCCTCGGCCGCTCGCACCCGTTCTACCGCATGCGCCAACACGCCACCGCGCACCGGCGTGCCGTAGCGCATGTAGGTGGGTTGGCCGGGCAGGTCCAGCACGTCGCGCAGGCCGATGCGGTACTCCAGGCTGATTTCCGCCGCGTCCATGCCCGCCCGTTCTTCGCCTTTGGCCAAGGCTTCGACCTTGTCCAGGCGAAACAGCCGCCGGGCCAGCGACAGCAACGCCGTGCGCTTGCTGGCCAGCGTTGGCTCGATGTCGCGCAAGGCGTTGTAGGCGTACACCCGCACCTCCAGGCCGCTGAAGGTGAGGATGCGCCCGTCGACACAGGTGCCATGGGTGTTGGACATCGCAAACAGGGTGCCGCGCAACTCGCTGTCCGTGCCCGCGGCTGTCGCCACCGCCCATACCCGCCGGGTCAGGTCGGCGCGCGCCAGGCGATATTCCTCGGTGTCTTGCAGGCGTTCGAGCAGGTGAAAAAACGCGCCGTTGTCCGGCTCGGCCGCCAGGCGTGCCCACAGCGCGCGGCGTTCAGCCTGCAGGCCGGGCGGCGCAGCGCCCAGCCAGGCGTCGACGCGTTCGTCGTCGGGTTGGGTGTCGGGCACGTTTTCGTCCGGCGGCATCGCTTCTGCCGGGGCGTTGCCCTGATCGAGCGTTTGTTCGATGTCGTTCAAGGTGATGCCCAGCGCGCTCTGGCGCTCATGGTCCTCGATGTACCCCTGAAGCCGTTCGAGGCTGTCGCGGGACAACTCGACGTTGTCGGACAGGTCCACGCCTGCCAGCAAAGCTTCGTGCTGCCCGTCCAGGGCATCGAGCGGGATCGCCGCAATGTTGTTGTTGCGCAGGTTCAACGACCTCAGCGCGGGTGATTGCAGCGCGCCCTGCGGCCAGTCTTCCAGGCGGTTGCTGCCCAGGTCCAGGGTTCGCAGCCGGGGCAGGCGTTCGACGCTGAAGGTGTCCAGGTCGTTGTGGCTCAGGTCCAGCCAATCGAGGCGGGGCAGGTCTTCCAGCGTCGGATACAGGCGCTCGGGGTCGGTGACGTTGTTGCCCGCCAGCTCCAGGCGCTCCAGGTCCGCCATGCCGTTGATGGCCTCGGGCAAGGCCTCCAACGCGTTGCCGTTGAGCACCAGGGTACGCAGGCGCGGGAACGCACTGAGAAACGCATTCGACCCCTGCTCGGTCAACCTCACGCCATTGAGGTTAAGGCTGTGGACGTGGTCGAACGTCAGCTGCGGCTCGGGCAGGTCGCCCAGCTGCAGGCCGTCCAGGTCCAGCGTGTCCAGCCCCTGCCACGCCGCGACGATACGCCGCGCCGCCTCGCTGCGCGCCTGGGCCGACACGCTCCAGCCCGCCCCCCGGGATTCACGAACCAACAGCCAGCCGTTGAGGCGCCGCGTCAGGTCGTCCAGGCTGGCGATGCGCGCTTGCACCTGCGGTTCTGTCAGGCCTTCGCCGCGCAGTTGTTCGGCCCAGCGTGGCGGCTGCGGTGCCGGTACGGGAAGCAATTGCTGGCTGATGGACAAGTCCTCCTGACGCGGTGCAAACCCCTCCGGAACAGCCTGCGCGGCCAACCGGTCCAACGCGCCGACGGGCAGCCCCTTGGCCTGCTCGACCCAGCGCCGGGCCACGCTCAAGGCCACTTGCGACTGCGCCGTCAACGGCGCCCCCTGCAAGTGCGTGCCGATCAACAGTTCATTGCGCACCAGTGCCGCCGCCGGGACGCTGCTCACCTGCGTGTCGCGCAGGTCCAGCCACACCAGCTCGGCGAGGTTTTCGGCGCCGATCGGGTAGGCCTGCAACGTCGTCCCCCGCAGGTTCAGGGCTTGAAGCTTGGGCAAGGTGCCCACATCCAGTGCGGTAAGGGGGTTGGCGCTCAGATCCAGGTGTTCCAGCGCCGCGCGCTGCGTCGCAGCCAGCGGCAGCTCGGTCAGCGCGCAGTCGCTCAGGGCCAGGGTACGCAAGGCGGGAAACGCCTCGACAAACGCCTGCACCTGCCCGGCCGGTGCGTGTACGCCCTTGAGTTTGAGGCTGCGCACGTGGGCAAAACTGTCGGCGGGCAGGCCTGGCAGGCGGGTGAATGTCCAGGGCGACAGGTCAAGCAGGGTGGTCGGCGCTTCAATCCCCAGTTGCAGCTGTACCCCGTCGTACCAACTGGCGAGGATTTTTTGCGAGGCCCGCCAGCGCGGGTCGAACTCCGGGGCAAACACATCGATGGTTTTCCAGGCGTTCAACTGCCCAGAGATCTGGTCGAACTGCGCGACCATGCCCTCAATGGCCTGCAAGCGGGTATCGGCATCCAGCCAACGGCGGAAAAACGCCCTGCCCAGCGGGTCGGGAAACCCGCCAAACCCCGTGCGTTCGCCACTTTCGGTCATCAGGCGACGCCAGCGCCGAAAATGCCCTTGGCAATAGGTGCTGACCATTTCCTCCTGGTCCATGACGTGCTGGGGCCGGCTGCGCACATAGTCATAAGCGGCCTTGAAGTCCTCGGCAGAAAAATGTGACCAGTCCAGCGAAAGCCCCGACCACAGGCGTTCGCGCCCGGCCTCGAACAATTTCGCGGGCAGCTTGGAGATGATGGCGTTCTTTAAATCCAGGCGCTGCAAGTCGGGCAGTTCCAGCACGCTGTCGGGAAACACCGTGGGCTGGTGGCCAGACACGGTCAGGCTGCGCAACCGGGTCAGCCGACTGAAATCCATCACCGCATTGGGCGCGAGCACGCCGTCCAGCTTGAGCTGTTCCAGCTGGGTCAGCTCGCTCAGCCGGGCTACTTGCGCGGCCTCCAGCGGCTGGCTGGCGAGCACGTTCAGGCGCTTGAGCTGACGCAGGTTGCCCAACGCTTGCGGCACGGTACGCAGCAACGGATTGGACGCGGCGATGGTGAGCTGCTCGACCTGCGGGAAGCGTTGCAGCAGTGACTCGATACCGGCGTCGGTCAGCCCCCGCCCGCCGACCGTGAGCGAGCGCACGTGGGAGAAGTCGGCCTCCAGTTCGGGCAGCGGGTCATTGCAGAACAGGTCCAGCTCGGCGTAACGGGGCAGCGCTGCCAGCGGCGACTGACGCCAGCTGCGCTTGATCGACGCGGCCACCGCCGAACGACTGGTGAACGCCCAGTTCAAGCCCTGGGCCGGACGCGCAACGTCTTCAGCCACCCATTGGTCAAGCGTCGCCTCCAGCGTCTGCCATTCGCGCAGGCGATTGTTGAGCAGGGTGAAGATCTGCGCGTCACTGCGGTTTTGCAGCATGTGGCGCAGGATAAAACCATTGGCCTGACCTTCGCTGAGGTCGTACACGTCTTGCACGCGGCTGACCAGTTGCGGCGAGACGCCCTGCCCCCGGCCGCTGGCGGGATACCCCAAGAGCGTCTGCGAAACCCGTTGCGGCGGGCGGAACCAGGGCTGGCGGCGCACGGCCCCGTCGACGATGCCCGCAGACACCAGGCGATCTTCGCCCGCGTGGTCGATGATCGCCTGGCGCAGCATCGGGCTTTGGCCGACCTCGGGAAACCCCAGCACCGTGCGGGCTTCGTCGGGCAGGGCATGCATGATCGAGGCGTAGAAGTTGTCGCCATGGCGCGGCACACTGTTGAGCATCTCGCCGCGCTCGTTGGCGGCCTGGAAAAACGGGCCCTGCTTGACCAGGTATTTGCGCACACGGGCGTTCGCATCGCCGACCGCGTCCAGCAACGGCCCGTCGATATGCGCGTCACGCACTTCCAGGCGCACGCTGTCCGACCAGCCCGGCAGGCGCGACAGTGTGTGCAAGGCCAGGCGCCGACTGGACGCGGACGCCAGGTTTTCCATGTGCAGGCCTGCATACGCGTGGCGCAGGCGGCCCTGCTTTACCCGCCAGCGTGCGTGTTCGTCCAGGGCCAGCGGCACCCGGCCGGTGCTGTGCAGGCGGTTGACCTGTTCAACGTTGGCGTCGGTCAGCACGGCCTGGGCGGCGCACTCATCGAGGCCCGGGTAAAGACGTTGCAGTTTGGCCACCAGCGGATTTTTTTGCGCCTTGCCCTCGTACAGGCTCTCAAACAAGGCCGGTTGGCGCGTGCGCGCATGCTCGGCGATCTGTCGGCTGAACTCGGCCGGGCGCTGCTCCAGTAGCCGCGCAGGCTCGCCGCCCAACAGCTGGACGACTTCGCGCTCGTCCAGCGCCGCCAGGACCTTGGCCGGAAAATGCTCGCCCAGCACATCCGCGCGGGTCAGTTGGATCGGCGGCGCGGCCTTGACGCCGTTGCCGATGCGCTCGGCGCCATACCGGATGACTTTCCCGCCCAGCCCCGGCCCGTCGAACACCTCCAGCGCACGCCCCGCGGGCCAACGCGGCAGGTCGGCGATCAGCGACGGCACGAACAGGTAATGCTCATCCACCGCCCGGCCGCCTTCGGCCTGCTCGATAACCTGCGCCACGCCGCGCTCGGCTTCAAACAGGCGCAGGCTGTCGGCCAGTTCAGCGGGCGGCGCGGTGTTGTTCAGGTGCATCTGGCGCAGGGCGTCATCGCTGATGCCGCTGATGTCGGCCACCTTGAGCAACTGCTCATCGGACAGCGCCTGGGTCACCGGCCCCATGCGCCGCAGCAGGGTCAGGCGGTCCCAGGTGCGCGGGCGCTCGAGCACATGGCGCCAGGCGCCTTGGCCGTTGTGGGCCAGCGGCGGCTGCCAGGCCTCTGGGTCGCTGGGGTGGCGGATACGCCAGCGTTTGAGTGAAGCGTCATAGGCGGTCTGGTAGACCTGGTCTTGCTGGCGCAGGTAGGTGCTGCCGTTGACGTCGTGCAGGCCACGGCTGTCGGTGCGCCCCGCCAGCACCGCCGGGCTTTCATAGCCCTTGAGCGTCGGCTGGCTCAGGCGCACCTGGCCGTCGGGCATCGTCACCGGCGACATCGCTTCGATCACCGGCGCAGGCTCGACCGCAACCAACCGCGCGAGCCCCTTGCCGGCCCCCGCCATCAGCGCCATCAACGCGAGGTTTTCTGCCACGTCGATCAAATGCTGCTTGGCCGCCTTGTGATCGCCCTCGCTCCACTCGACGACGCCCGTAAAAACTTCGGACAACAGCTGCGCGGCCATCACCCCCAGCATGACCTCGCCCAGCACCGGCACCATCGCCCCCACGATGCCCAGCACCAGCATGCCGATATTGAGCAGTTGCGCGAACTTCTGCGAACGCACCCGCGCGTCCACGTCCGCGCTGGGCACCGCGTGGCTGCGGGCATCAGCCAGCATTTGTTCGCGGTGGCGGTCGAACAGGTAGTTCCATAGATCGATGTTGGCCGCCCAGGTGCCATGCCCTTTGCGCGCCAGGGCCGTGGGGGCCAGGTAGGGATCGGGGTTGATCGCCTGCGGGCGTGGCGCCGGGGGAGGTAACTGGTTGATCCCGGTAAACACGGCGAACGGGTTGATGCCATTGAAGAACTTATTCAACAGGTCCACATAGGGCGCCAGCACCTGCGTGGCCGAGACGCCGGGGGCGTCGTCGGTGAACTGGCTGAAGTAGTCGGGGCGGTCCTCGTAGGCAACGAACTGGCTGAAAAAACGCTGATAGTCAGAGGGGCTGCCGTCGAAAGGCGTCTTGGGATCGCGCGCGGTGAGCCGGGCTTTAAACATCGCCCGCATCTGCTCGAAGGTGTAGCGCTTGAGCGGCTGCTGCGGCTCGTTGGGGATGTACAGGATCACATCGTTGGAGAAACGGTATTTCTCACAGATGTAGAAGATCACGCAGCCGGTCAGGCGGTGCTTCATCAGGCCCAGGTCACGAAACCAGACCGGGCGCCCGCCCAGGGTGGGGTGTACTTCGCCCGCGATCACCGAGAGGATCATGCGGTAGTCGCCAGGCTCGATGTCCTGTTTGAGCAAGGCCTGCTCGGCGGCGGCACGCAGGGCCGTCTTGGCCGCGTCGACAAAGGTGTAATGCAACGAGTGCTCACGGCCCAGGTCGCTGGGGTACAGGTAGGCCTTGAGGTAGGTCTGGTATTGGGCGCCGATGTCCAGCGTACGGCACAGCCCGGTGAATTGGGTCACGGTCAGGGTGGTACTGACGGGCTCGAAGCTGCCGGGGCCGGTTTGGGCCAAGAACCCGGAGGACGGATGAAACGTATCGCTTTGGGCCTCTGACGCTTCAAAGTTGTGCAGCGCCGCTTGCAGCAGCGGCAAGCGCAAGACCTCGAAACTGCCCAGGGTGATGTTGAATACGCCCGCATCGACGGGCTTGCGCAGGCACAGCAGGGTCTTGTTGACGTCCAGTTGCACGTTGAACTGGCTCTTGAGCGCCGCGACCAGCAGCGGCTCGGCAAAGGCGTCGATGCTTTGCAGGTCGGCCACGCGTTTGTCCAGGGCGGTCTGGGCCGTGAAGCTGGCGAGCGCGGCTTCGTCCATCTTTTTGCGGGCGGCGACAGAGGCGTTCTTGTACCAGCCCGGGAACACCGGCGCCGAACTGGCCTTGAGGGCGTCGCGGCGTTGCGGGGTGGCGTCGGTGAGCCAGGCGGGGATGGCCTGTTCCAGGAAGGGGCCGTGCAGGCTCTGGGTGGCGGCGGGGGGGAGAAGGTCGGGCATGGTGTCGCTCCGTGATGAGGAAGCGTTAGCACACCATGCCCGCCGGGCGTTCTTGCGGTAGATAGTTGCCCGGATCAGAAGGTTTCCCGTGGGTTGAACGCGGCTTTTTTAGCCAGCTCCTGCCACAGGGCGACGGTTTCGTCGTCGGCCTGCTTGGGCATCACGGCCTTGAGCTGCACGAACAGGTAACCGCGCTGCCCGGCCTTGTTCAACAGGCCGTGGCCCTTGGCGCGCATGCGCTGGCCGTTCTGGCTGCCGGCGGGCACTTTGAGGTTGATCTTGCCGGTGAGGGTCGGCACCGCCACTTCAGCGCCCAGCGCCAGCTCCCACGGGGCCAGCGGCAGGGTAATGACCAGGTTTTCGCCGTCCACTTCAAACCGTGGGTGCGGGGCGAGCTTGATGATCAGGTACACGTCGCCATTCGCGCCGCCACCGGTGCCCGGGGCGCCCTGGCCCTTGAGGCGGATGCGCTCGCCGTCGGCCACGCCCGCCGGGATCTTCACGTTCAGGCTCTTGGTGGTGTTGCTGACGTGCTGGCCCATCGCATTGTGTTGCGGCAGCTGGAAGCTGATCTGCTTGGACTCGGTAGACAGCGTCTCTTCAAGCGACACCGACACGTGCAGCTCGATGTCCTGGCCCTTGCGCCCCGGGTTGCGACGCTGGCCGCCGAACCCGTCGCCACGCGAGCCGAAGATGGAGCTGAAGAAGTCCGAGAAGTCGCCGCCGTCCTGGCCGCCACCAAAGCCGCCACGGCTCTGCCAGCCCGGCGGACCCTGGAACGGCTGGCCGTGCTGGCCGTATTTGCGCAGTTCGTCGTATTCGGCGCGCTTGTCGGCGCTTTTGAGCGCTTCGTAGGCTTCGGACGCGTCCTTGAACTTGGCTTCGGCGTCTTTTTCCTTGCTCACGTCTGGGTGGTATTTGCGCGCCAGCTTGCGGTAGGCGGCCTTGATTTCCTTGTCGTCCGCCGAGGGCTCCACACCCAGAATCTTGTAATAGTCTTTGAAGTCCATCGGGAATCACCGTCCGTTATCGAGATCGCATGGCCGTGGCACAACGTGCGCTGACTTGCACAGGCTGAAGAGGTCGTGGCCCGGGAATGCGTCATAAGGGTTAGCGCGGGCCGGAACCGGCCACACGCGGCATGCAGCAGATGTGGGGGCAAATGGCGCGTTTTCAAGGCACGCGACACGGTGCATTTAGCGGATGGCTGGCCTACGCATCTGGCCACGAGTGGCATACACTGCGCGGCCGTTTTTCGCCCGGAACCCGACAGACATGAACTCCCCCTCCCCGGCCCGCGCCTGCGGCATCGACTTCGGCACCTCCAACTCGACGGTCGGCTGGCTGCGCCCCGGCGTAGAAACGCTGATCGCGCTGGAAGACGACAAGATCACGCTGCCGTCGGTGGTGTTCTTCAACCTCGAAGAACGCCGCCCGGTGTACGGCCGCCTGGCCCTGCACGAGTACCTGGAAGGCTACGAAGGCCGCCTGATGCGCTCGCTCAAGAGCCTGCTGGGCTCCAAGCTGATCAAGCACGACACCAGCGTGCTGGGCACGGCGATGCCGTTCAAGGACTTGCTCGGGCTGTTCATCGGCCAGCTCAAGAGCCGCGCCGAAGCCACCGCCGGGCGCGCGTTCGAGCAAGTGGTACTGGGCCGTCCGGTGTTTTTCGTGGACGACGACCCGCTGGCCGACAAAGAAGCCGAAGACACGCTGATCGCCGTGGCGCACAAGCTGGGCTTCAAGGACGTCTCGTTCCAGTACGAGCCGATCGCGGCGGCGTTTGACTACGAGTCGACCATCGAAAAAGAAGAACTGGTACTGATCGTCGACATCGGCGGCGGTACGTCGGACTTCTCCCTGGTGCGCCTGTCCCCCGAGCGCCGCCAACTGGACAACCGCCACGAGGACATCCTGGCCACCGGCGGCGTGCACATCGGCGGGACCGACTTCGACAAACAGCTGTCCCTGACCGGCATGATGCCGCTGTTCGGCTACGGCAGCCGCATGAAAAGCGGCGCGTACATGCCCACCAGCCACCACATGAACCTGGCGACCTGGCACACGATCAACTCGGTGTACTCGCAAAAATCCCAACTGGCGCTGGGCAGCATGCGCTACGACATCGAAGACACTGGCGGCATCGACCGCCTGTTCAAACTGATCGAACAGCGCGCCGGGCACTGGCTGGCGATGGAAGTGGAAGAAACCAAGATCCAGCTGACCCACGAAAACAGCCGCCACGTTCCGCTGGACCGCATCGAAGCGGGCTTGAGCGTGGACCTGAGCCGAGCGCTGTTCGAGTCGGCCATCGACAGCCTGCTCGAACGCGTGCGCGGCAGTGTCACGCAGTTGCTCAGCGATGCCCAGGTGGGCGTCGGGCAGGTCGATACGGTGTTCTTCACCGGCGGCTCCAGCGGCATCCCGGCCCTGCGCCAGAGCGTGGCGGCGATGCTGCCCAACGCCCGGCACGTGGAAGGGAACATTTTTGGCAGCATCGGAAGCGGCCTGGCCATTGAAGCGGCCAAACGCTATGGCTGAGGGGCCGCGCCCCTGCGCCTACACCATCCCGGCGAGCTTTAGTTCGCTTTTCAGGTACGCGTAGTAGATCGGCCCTGCCACGACGCCTGGCAGGCCGAAGGCGGCTTCGAAGACCAGCATCGCCAGGAGCAATTCCCACGATTTGGCACTGATCTGGCCGCCGACGATCCGCGCATTCAGGAAGTATTCGACTTTGTGGATGACGATCAGGTAACCCAGCGCCGCCACGGCCACCCAGATTGAAATCGACAAGGCGACGATGGTGATCAAGGTGTTGGAGATCAGGTTGCCGATCACCGGCAACAGGCCCACCAGGAAGGTGAGCACGATCAAGGTCTTGGTCAACGGCAAGTGAATCCCGCACAACGGCAGCACCACCGCCAGAAACACGGCGGTGAAGGCGGTGTTGAGCGCGGCGATTTTGATTTGGGCGAAGACGATGTTGCGAAACGCCTGCACCAGCAGGTGCAACCGGTCGAACAACGCGGCGGCCAGGGGTTTGCGCTTGGTCAGGTCGGGCACCCGCTGCAGGGCGATGATGGCGCCCAGCACCATGCCGATCAGCAAGGTCACGAACATGTGCGCGGCGTCTTTGCCCACCAGTTGCAGTTCGCTCAGGTGCTTGCTCAGCCATTCGCCGATGGCCACGCGAAACTCAGCGGCGCTGGCGGGCAGGTAGGCGTCGAGGAAAGGCGGCAACTGGCCGCGTGCGCGGTCGACCACGCCCATGAACTTGTCCAGGGACGCCCCGGGGTTTTCCGCTTCGTGCAGCAAAAAGCTGATGGCACCGGCAAAGATCAGCGTCAGGATGCTGACGATCAGGGTGCCCAGCAACGCCACCGCCAGCCAGCGTGCGCGGCGGCCTTCGATGAGCCGTTGCAGCTGCGGGGTGAGCATGTTGACCAGTTCATAGACCAGCAGGCCGGCCAGCAGGCTGGGCAGCAGCTTCAACGGTAATACCAGCAGCAAGCCACCGAAAATGATGATGCAACTGACCAACCACAACAGGTGACGCTGAGAAAACGTTGGCATACAGCCTCAAACGGAACGGCGTGAGAAGAAGGGCAGTCTGCCAGCCTTGGCGGAATCACGCGAGGGGTGTGAATGCCGGCCCCGCTGGGAGCCGGGCTTGCCCGCCACGCAGACGCCTCGACGGGTCATTGACGTCGAGGCGAGGCGGGCGGTTGCGCAGGTCAGCTGCCTTTGAGGCAGGTGCTCATGAAGGTTTTGCGTGCGTCCCCGGTCAGGGCCTTGGTTTTGGCCGACGCGTTGCAGTCTTTCATCTTTTGCTGCTGCGGGGTCAGGGTCTTGGCGTCATTGGCGGCGGGGGCGGCCTTGAGGCAGGTGCTCATGAACGTCTTGCGTTCATCACCTTTCAAGGCCTTGGTCGAGGCTTCGGCATTGCAGGTGGTCATCTTGTTTTGCTGGGCGGTGGCGGCAAAGCCCTGGGCACACAACAGCAAGCCCATCATCAACAGCGGGATACGCAGCATCTTCATGGAGTTTTCTCCCTGTTACCGTGCCGGGGGGCACGGCCTCTCCAGGAGTGTAGTCAAACCCGGTTACACCTTCACAGGCCGTTTATATTTGCCCGACGGTACTGCTCCGGGGTGCAGCCCGCCCGGCGCTGGAACATGGCGATAAAGGCCGAGGCGGTGCTGTAGCCCAACTCGAAGGCCACATCCTGCACGCTGCGCGCGCTGTCGAGCGCCTCGATGGCCGCCAGGTAGCGCAGGCGCTGGCGCCATTCGCCAAAGCTCATGCCCAGCTCGCGCACAAACTGCCGCGCCAGGGTGCGCTCGCTGACAAACGCCTGTTCGGCCCACTGCGCCAGAGGCCGGTTGTCTGCGGGGGCGGCTTGCATGCCTTCGAGCACCCCCAGTAACCCCGGCTGGCTGGCGTAGGGCAAAAAACAGTCGTGGACCGGTGCCTGCTTGAGCTGGTCCACCAGCACTTGCGCCAGCCGTGTGTCGGCTTCGGTTTGCGGCAGGTTGACGCCGCGCTGGGCAAAATCATTGAGGATGGCCTTGAGGATGTCGCTGATGGCCAGCGCGCAGGGCTGTTGCGGCAACTGCTCGCACAGCTCGGCACACAGCCCCACCGAGCGGTAAATCGCCGCCTGCGCATTGTAAGAACTGTGCTCGGTAAACGGCGGCACCCACACCGCGTATTGCGGCGGCGACATGAAGCGGCTGCCCGCCACGTCCATGCGCATCACGCCACGGGCCGCGTAGTCCAGCGAGCCCCAGGCATGGCGGTGCGGCGTGCATTCGGTGTCGGGGGCCAGGTCCGAATAACGAAAGTACACCGGCCCCGGCAGACGCGGGAAATCGGCAAGGCGCACGTAGTGTCGGGGCATGTTGGCTGGATTCAAAGGTCGGTTGGCAGGATCGAAGTATAGGCTTCAAGACAGACAGAGGATAATCCCTCTCTCCTTAACGTCACTGGTTTGCGTCAATGCAATACGCCTATCCCCTGCTGGCCATTTTTATCTGGGCCGGTAACACCGTGGTCAACAAACTGGCCGTGGGCTCGATTTTTCCCGCCGAGATCGGCTTTTACCGCTGGTTGCTGGCCGGGCTGCTGTTTACCCCGTTCATGTTCAAACAGGTGCTGGCCCACTGGGCGCTGATCCGCCCCAACCTGGGCAAGATCGCCGCATTGGGCGTGCTGGGCATGGCGGTGTACCAGAGCCTGGCGTATTACGCCGCCACCCTGACCTCGGCCACCAACATGGGCATCATCCTGTCGCTGATGCCGTTGATGTCCCTGACCGCCGCCATCATCAGCCTGGGCCAACGCCTGACCTTCGGTGCCCTGGCCGGGGCGGTGCTGTCGTTTGCCGGCGTGCTGGTGGTGATCTCGTCCGGCAGCCTCAGTGCCTTGCTGCAGCACGGGGTGAACCTGGGTGACGGCATGATGCTGATCGCCACCCTGGCCTACGCGGTGTACAGCACCTTGCTGAAGAAATGGCAGCTGAAACTGCCGCCGCTGGTGTTGCTGTATTTGCAGGTGCTGGTGGCGGTGGTGGTGTTGTTTCCGCTGTTTTTGCTGTCGGACAAGGCGGGCTTGAGCTGGGTGAATGTTCCGTTGGTGGTGTACGCCTGCCTGTTGG
Source organism: Pseudomonas sp. SDO5215_S409 (assembly GCF_054071325.1). Taxonomy (NCBI): domain Bacteria; kingdom Pseudomonadati; phylum Pseudomonadota; class Gammaproteobacteria; order Pseudomonadales; family Pseudomonadaceae; genus Pseudomonas; species Pseudomonas sp. SDO5215_S409. Next base: position 13,112 of record NZ_JBSVWN010000072.1, read on the forward strand.
CGTCGATGCTGGCGCCGCTGGCCTGGATGCATTCGGTCAAGACCCTGGGGCCAAGCCGCACCACGCTGTTTTTCAATTTGCTGCCGCTGGTGACCGCGTTGATTGCGGCGGTGGTGCTCAAGGAGCAATTGACGGTGTACCACCTGATCGGCGGGGTGCTGACGCTGGGCGGGGTGGTGCTGTCGGAGCGCTGGACTACCCCGGTTCGGCGCCGCCTGGGCGTCGCCTGAGCGGCCCGCGCCCACCCGAAGGGGCGAACCACAAGGCGCTCAAAGGCCCGCCGCCTTGAGCCGCCGCGCATGGTCGACGAACAGCCGGATCGGCTCCGCCCCCTTGCCCAGCAGCCCCCATGACTGGTTGACGATGTCGAAGTGGTCGAGCGCATAGTCATCGCCGATCACCGTGCCCAGGTGCGAGCTGTAGCGCCCCACCAGCCCGTCGCACTGCCCTTTCTCGCGCACGAAGGTTCGCGCAAACAGGCAACAAAGGCGGTGCGTGCCGTCCAGCAGGTTACGCCCGCGGTCGGTCTTGCCGGGCTGCAAGGTGCCGGACCAGGAGTAGTAACGCACCCCGTTGACCTCTTCGGCGCCCTGCCCGCCCCAACTGAGCGGCAGGCCCTGGGGGTACTGGCGATTGAACGACGCCGTGCCCTCGCGGGTCAGCGAAAGGTGCGAGGCGTGCAGGTCGGCACTGAACCGTGGGCCGCGATAGCCGGTTTCGAGCAGGCTCATCAGGCTGGCCAGCGCGCGCAGCACCAGGCTCATCACCCGCCCTTTGAAGCCGTCCGGCGGGTAGTGCCGGTGGATGTGATCGGCCAGTTCCGAGCCCTGGTGGGGGCCGGCCACTGACGTCACCGACGCCACCCATTCGGGCCGAATGGCCGCCGCATAACGTGCGGTCAGCGCGCCCTGGCTGTGGCCGATCAGGTTGACCTTGTCGGCGCCGGTCTCGCGGCGGATGCGCTCGATCTGCACCAGCAATTGCTCGCCGCGCACCTCGTTGCTGTTGAGCGGTGCCACCTGCACCGCGAACACCTGCGCGCCGCCTGCCCGCAGCGCCGGGACGATGCCATACCAATAGGGGAACCACCCCACGCGCACAAACCCGAGCATGCCCGGCACTAACACCAGCGGATAACGGGTGGCCAATGACTGCGGCATGAAGCGAACGTCCTTGAACAAGGGGCAATACCGCCAGCCTAGCCCAGCCTTGCGACCTGCTCATGACACATCCGATAAAACTTTTTGCCCCGCGCAACACTCACAAACAGAAGTGACCACGCCCGCAGAGCGCGGCGCAAAAAAACCGGACTAGCCCCAGGAGAACGAGATGACTGACACACATTTATCCGACGTTGCCACCCTGCGTGAACGCGCCCGCCAGAATGTCGAAAACGGCGCGGTCACCGAAGGCTATGACGCCGACCGCGAACAGATCCTGCGCTTGCTCAACGAGTCGCTGGCCACTGAGCTCGTGTGCGTGCTGCGCTACAAGCGTCACTACTTCATGGCCAACGGCCTGAAGGCCAGCGTGGCGGCGGACGAGTTCCTGGAACACGCCAACCAGGAAGCAGCGCACGCCGACAAACTGGCCGAGCGCATCGTGCAACTGGGCGGCGAGCCGGAGTTCAACCCCGACCTGCTGTCCAGAAACGCCCACGCGCAATACGTCGCGGGCAATACGCTTAAAGAGATGGTGTACGAAGACCTGGTGGCCGAGCGCATCGCGGTCGACAGCTACCGCGAGATCATCCAGTACATCGGTGACAAGGACCCGACCACGCGCCGGATCTTTGAAGACATCCTGGCCCAGGAAGAAGAGCACGCCGACGACATGGCGGACATTCTGCACGACCTGTAACAGCGCAATACCCTGGGGGAGCGGGCCGGTCTGCGCAAACAATCGCAGGCAAGCCCGCTCCCCTTTGTTTCAGTTGGCCTTCACGGTCTTGGGCGCCTTGCCTTCCTTCATCTGTTGCAGCAGCGGTGCACACTGGTTGGGCTCATCGCCACTGGGTGCCACCAGCGCCAGCAACCCGGCCGCCGGGCCTGCGATAACCCCCAATGCCACCATGCCCGCGCCACGCAGCGCCAGCGGGATGGCTTTGACGCCCGCATTGGGCTTGATGAACGGGCCGTTGACGTACAGCGGCGAGCGCAGCGAGAACAGGCGAAACCCCTTGGATTCAGGCGTCACGGTCAGGTCCAGTTGCTCGGTGGCCATATTGGCCGTGCCATCGATATAAATGACGGCATTCTCGGTATCGAACACAAACAGCCGCGTGGACGCCAACCCACTCTTGATGCCAAAGTCGGCCGCCGCGCAGTTGATCTTCACTTCTTTGTCGCCAAACAAACGGCCCACCACGTAGTTGCCCACGTTGAGCCCGGCGATTTCCATCAGGCTGCGGCTGATGGCGCCGTCGTTGATCAACATCTTCAAGTCCCCATTGGCGCTGCCCAACAAGGCGGCGACAGAATTGCCGCGCCCGCCGATATCGGCGTCGCCGTTGAGTTCGCCAAAGCTGGTTTTCATCGGTTCAAAGGTGGGGAACAGCTGCTTGAGCTTGAAGTTGCGCGCCGTCAGCTTGGCCCGGCCTTCCATGGGCGTGACGCGCCCGTTAAGGCGGATCTGCGCGTCCAGCTTGCCGCCCGCCACGCCAAAGCGCAGCGGCTCCAGGCTCAGTTGGCCGTCGGTAAGCACTAGGTGGGTATAGAGGTCGGTGAACGGCAGGTCGGCGCTGTGCACGATGCGCTTGCCGGTGAATTCCACGTCGGCGTCCATGTCACGCCAGCGTTCAGTGCGAAACGCTTCCACCGGAAGCACCTTGGTCGCGGGCTGCTTGCTCTCGCCGCCCCGGGCCTTTTGCTTGGCGTTGGAGTCGGCGCCGATCAGCGGGGCCAGGTCCGTCATCAGCAACTGGTTGGACACCAGCGCACCGCTGAGTCGGGGCCGAGGTTGGCTGGCGACGTAGCCGAGGTTGCCGTGGATGTCGCTGTCGCCGATCTTGCCGTTGAAGTTCTCGTAGCGAAATGACGCGCCGCTGGGGTCATGCAGTTGGGCGATCAAGTGGCCGTCGGTGGAATACGCGGGCGAATCCGGCAGGGTCACGCCGGTGAGCGGGTAGAGGTTGCCCAGGCTGGCGCCCGCCAGTTTCAGGCGCAGGTCGAGGGCGCCCAGGTTAAGCGGGTCGGTGAGGGTGCCGGCCAGGGCGATGCGGGTGTCGGCGATGCTCACCTGAGCCTGCAACGGGAACGGCCGGGCGGCGTCCTGCAAGGCCAGCAGGCCGCCGATTTTGCCGCTGCCGGACAGTGTCTGGCCGTGGTATTGGCCTTTCACCTTCAGGCCAAACGCATAGTCCTGCGGGGCCGAGCCTTTTTCCAGGGCCTTTTTGGCGTCGGCGTCACCGACGATTTCAGTGAAGGGAATCGGTTTGCCCAACGGGTCGATCACCACGTCGAGCTGCGTCTTGAGGGTTTGGTCGTCGAGGGTCACGTGGCCCTTGTCGAAACCGATGGCGCCAATCTCCACCACCCAGCGGGAGGGCTCGGCGTCGGGGTCTTTGGGGTCGAACTGAAACGTCCAGTTGGCGCGGCCATCGGCCAGGCGCTGCAACTGGGCGCCGGGCTCGGTGAGGTCGATACGCGGGATCACCACGCGCTGGGCCAGCAACGGCAGGGGCGCGATGCGCAGCTCTACACGTTTAAGGGTGACCATTTGCGGGGTTTTCGACCAGTCGGGGTTGCCCAGGGTCAGGTCTTCGGCCACCACGTGCGGCCACGGGACCCAGGCGCGCCAGCCGCCTTCGTCGGGCTCGCGTGCCCACACCACGGCCAGGTTGCCATTAATGGCAAAGGGGCGATGCAGCTCCTCGGAGACTTTGGCGTTGAGGGTCGGCTTGATCCGGTTCCAGTCAAAAAACACCAGGAACACCACCACCGCGGCGATTACTACAACAGAGCTGGCGCAGCTCCAGGCGACAATTTTACGAGTGCGCGTCATTGCACAGGACTCCCGATAACCACTGAGGACGCACGCGGCGGCGCGCCTTTGAACTACAGCTCATAAGGCTACGACTGACAAACGGCACGGGGGTTTAACCCGAACAGCGAATTAACCGAAAAAATCATTTTTTCCTGATCGACCAGACAGCTTTGCCCCTTGCCGCACGCACCGTTGTTACCCACGTTCGTGTCGAAACTACCCACTACGGTGCAAAAGCATCGGCTTGAGAGGCGCGTTCTAGAGCCTTCGGCGCAAACAATCAATTCTGTTGATTATTACCATTGTGTTTATGAACTTTCATATCGACTAACCGAGAGTAACATTGCTCCTGTACCCCATTTATCGCCCTCCCAAGGAGCAAACATCATGAAACGCCAATTACTCGCAAGTGTTGTCCTGTCGGTGCTGGCCAGCAGCGCGTTCGCCCTGCCTGCCACTGAACAAGCCACCCCACAAGTCAAATCCCACGCAGCAGTGCTGAGCCAAACCGTGGCCCGCAGCGGCGCGCAAGAAGATGAAAACCGCGATTACGCCAAAGGTTATGCCGAGAACGGTTCGGAACAGGCCAACAAACGCGCCTACACCGAAGGTGTTGCTGAAGGGGGTCGTGACCGCCTGGAACAAAAAGGCCTGGTCGAAGGCGGCGCCGAACAAGCCGGCAAACGCGCGTACACCGACGGTGTCGCTGAAGGTGGCCGTGATCGCCTGGAACAAAAAGGCCTGGTAGAAAACGGCTCCGACCGCGCCAACGCCCGCACCTACGCAGGTGCCGTGGCTGAAGGCGGTGCAGACCGTCTGCAAGAACTGCATCAAGCTGCGAGCTGAGCCTGTGCAGGCCTTGGGAAAAAACCCGATCAATCGATCGGGTTTTTACTTTTTATAGGCCCCTACCGCATTCCCCCGCCGCAAGTTCGACGCCGCCAAAGCGCTTTTGCTAGAGTGCGTCGCAGTCCCTGTCCAGAAAGCCCGCCTGCCGATGCTGCCTCGTGCCGAACAAAAGCAACAGACCCGCCTTGCCCTGATGGAGGCCGCCCGCCATTTGATGGAATGTGGCCGCGGTTTTGGCAACCTGAGCCTGCGCGAAGTGGCCAAGACGGCTGGCATCGTCCCCACCGGTTTCTACCGCCACTTTCGCGACATGGATGAGCTGGGCCTGGTGCTGGTCAGCGAAGTCGGCGAAACCTTTCGCGCCACCATCCGTTTGGTGCGCCACAACGAATTTGTGATGGGCGGCATTATCGATGCCTCCGCCCGTATCTTCCTGGATGTGGTGGCGGCCAACCGCTCGCAATTCTTATTCCTGGCCCGCGAGCAATACGGCGGCTGCCTGGCCGTGCGCCAGGCCATCAGCGCGTTGCGCGAGGCGATTACCAACGACTTGTCGGCAGACCTGGCCCTGATGCCCAAGCTCCAGCACCTGGACGCCAACGACCTGCAGGTGATGGCCGACTTGATCGTCAAAAGTGTGTTCGCCACCCTGCCCGACATCATCGGCCCGTTTGCCGAAGGCGTGCCCGAGCACCTCACGCCCCAGGCAAAGATCACCCAACAGCTGCGGTTTATCTTTATTGGCCTCAAGCACTGGCAAGGGCTGGGCAGCACCGAATAGCTCAGTGGAAGCGCTTGGCGGTGGTGTAGCTCTTGTTCCAATAACTGTTGGCCAGCGAATCGATGCGAATGCTTTTGCCGCTGCGCGGTGAGTGAATGAACTTGCCCTCGCCGATGTACAGGCCTACATGGCTGATGGGGCCGCGCCCGTTACCCTTGAAAAACACCGCATCACCGGGCTGCAACGCGTGGCGCTTGATGGTCGCGGCGCCAGACCGGTGCATGGCCGCCGTGGTGCGCGGGATCTGGATATTCGCCTCGGTCTTGAACAGGTACACCAGAAAACCGCTGCAATCAAAACCCTGCGCCTCGCTCATTCCGCCCCATTTATAAGGCGTGCCCAGCAGCTCGTGGGCGCGGTCGATGACGTCATCCATAGAAAACTGCGGGATGGCCTTTAACGATGAACCAAAACCTGTGGCCGGTGACTTCTGGAAATTGGCCGAGGCCGAGGGCACGACCAAGTAAAGACCGAGCATGATTAAACAAAAAAATGACTTGAACATGATGGATACCGCTGTGGATTAAACACGGGGCGGAATCCTAATGAAGCGATGGGTAAGTCAATGAACGGGGAATCTTTGAGTGTTGTAGGACAAATCCGAATTGGCTGACTGTCATATAGATGAAAGAAATTTCATGCACCACGCAACAAAACTCAACGCAAAACGCCCGAATCCAGTGCTATAACTCCACTCACGCACCAAAATGAAACATTTTGGAACATTTCCCCGCGCCACTGTGTAGCACAGGCCGCGCACCGACGGGGAAATCCTACTCGCCGCGTGATTGGCAAGACCCTTGCTCTAGCTTGCTTATCGCTCATAGCTGGAAGCTTTCTGATGTTGGTGATCCACCGCCGAATCGCCCCCCAACCCACCTGGGCCGCCGAATTGCTGCTCAACTTCGAGGCACGCAGCAAAAGCCGCTTGCGCTGTTTCAGTGTCGACGGTGAAGACGTGGGCCTGTTTCTGGAACGCGGCCAGCCGCCGCTGCACGATGGCGAATTCCTACAGGCTGAAGACGGACGCGTCGTACGCGTGCGCGCCCGCCCTGAACAACTGCTGCACGTCACCTGCCCCAGCGCCTTCGAGCTGACGCGCGCCGCCTATCACCTGGGCAACCGCCATGTGGCCCTGCAAGTGGGCGATGGCTGGCTGCGCCTGCTCGATGACTACGTGCTCAAGGCCATGCTCGACCAACTGGGCGCCACCACTCAAACCCTCGAAGCGCCGTTCCAACCGGAACACGGCGCCTACGGCGGCGGCCATCACCACTCGCGTGCCGGTGAAGAAGACTTCAACTACGCCCCCAAGCTGCACCAGTTCGGCGTGCGTTTATGAACCCGGCCTGGGCGCTGCTGCGTCTGGCCAGCCCACAGCTGCCGATTGGCGGCTACAGCTATTCCCAAGGCCTGGAAATGGCCGTGGAACAGGCGCGGGTCAACGACCCCGACAGTGCCCGCCGCTGGATCAGTGACCAACTGCTGCTCAACCTCGCCCGCTTCGAGGCCCCGCTGTTGCTCGCCCATTGCCAGGCCGCCGCCGAGCAGGACTGGCCGCGCCTGGCGCAGCTGTGTGAAGAACACCGCGCCAGCCGCGAAACCCGCGAGCTGTACCAGGAAAGCCGGCAGATGGGCTATTCCCTGCAACAGTTGCTCAACGGTTTGCCCGAGCTGGACAGCGCCGCCCGCGACGTGCTCGCCCAATGCCCCGAACCGCACCTGGCGTTGGGCTGGGCCCTGGCCGCCCGTGCCTGGCAGATCAGCCCACAGGACGCGCTGGCGGCCTGGTTGTGGAGCTGGCTGGAAAACCAACTGGCGGTGCTGATGAAAACCCTGCCGCTGGGCCAGCAAGCCGCGCAGCGCCTGACCAGCGAACTGCTGCCCCTGCTCCAGCAGGCCCAGCAGGACGCCACCCACATTCACCCCGATCACTACGGCAGCGCCGCCTTCGGCCTGTCGTTGGCCTGCATGGCCCATGAGCGCCAATACAGCCGCCTGTTCCGTTCCTAGGAGAAATTGATGAATACACAACCCCTGCGCGTCGGTATCGGCGGCCCGGTCGGCTCCGGCAAGACCGCCCTGACACTCGCCCTGTGCCTGGCCCTGCGTGACCGCTACAACCTCGCGGTGGTCACCAATGACATCTACACCCGCGAAGACGCCGACTTTCTGGTGCGCAACGAAGCCCTGGCGCCCGAGCGCATCATCGGCGTGGAAACCGGCGGCTGCCCGCACACCGCCATCCGCGAGGACGCGTCCATCAACCTGGAAGCCGTGGACCAGTTGAACCGCCGCTTTCCGGGCCTGGACCTGATCCTGGTGGAGTCGGGCGGCGATAACCTGTCGGCCACGTTCAGCCCGGAATTGTCCGACCTGACGATTTATGTGATCGACGTGTCGGCGGGCGACAAGCTGCCGCGTAAAGGCGGGCCCGGGATTTGCAAATCCGACTTGCTGGTGATCAACAAAATCGATTTGGCCCCCCAGGTCGGTGCCTCGCTGGAACTGATGAACAGCGACACCCAGCGCATGCGCAACGGCAAGCCGTTTGTGTTCAGCAACCAGAAAACCGGCGTCGGCCTGGAAGACATCGTCGCCTTTATCGAACGTCAGGGCCTGCTGACCGCAGCCTGAGCCCCCCAAGGAACCCGTCCATGCGTCTCACTAAACTTCTCGCCGCAGCCGCTTTGCTGCTCAGCCCCGTGCTCGCCTTTGCCCACCCCGGCCATGGTGATAACGGGCTCGTCGCCGGTATCAGCCACCCCCTGGGCGGTATCGACCACTTGTTGGCCATGGTCGCCGTCGGCCTGTGGGCCGCCCAACAAAAAGGCGCCGCCCGCTGGGCGCTGCCGTGTGCGTTTGTCGCCACCATGCTGTTGGGCGGCCTGTTGGGCTTTGAAGGCCTGGAACTGCCCGCGCTGGAAAACGGCATTGCCGCCTCGGTGCTGGCGCTGGGCCTGGCGGTCGCGCTGGCCGTCCGTCCGCCGCTGTTTGTAGCGGTGGGTGCGACGGCCTTGTTTGCACTGTTTCACGGCGTGGCCCATGGCCTTGAACTGCCGGACATGTCCAGCCCGTGGGCGTACGCCGCAGGTTTCGTCGGCGCGACCGCCGTGCTCCACGCCCTGGGCTACGCCGTGGTGCGCTTTCTGCCTGCCGCCGCTGCGCCATTGGTACGTGTAGCGGGCGCGCTGTCGGCCGCTACGGGCGTGTGGTTGTTGGCCGCTTAAACACCGCTGTAACGTCGGGCTGCAAGCGACCCGTCAACGCCCACCCGCGCTGACTTGTCGCTTGAAGCTTGCAGCTTGCTGCTGCCCCTCTGCTACCATGCCCGCCCAACACCCCTGCCCTGACGACATCCGCCGATGCCCATCGCTCCAAGCTCCGCCCTCACGCCGCCATTGAACGCTGTGCTCACGCATTTTCGCGACCGGGTCGTGCCGCTCTGGCTTGGCCCCGGCTGGAATGCCGAGCTGGCGTTGCCCTATGAAGCGCTGGACGCCCAGCCTCAACCGTTGCCACCCCAGCGCTACCGCGCCATGGCCTGCGCACGGCAGCTGTATGTGTTCGCCAGCCTGATCGGCGAGCCCCAGGCGGAGTTTGCCGCCGAGCGGGCAGCGGCGTTGTTTCGCTCCCTGCAACGCCACTTCCATGACGCCGAGCACGGCGGCTGGTTCTACAGCGTCGACCCGGCCGGTAAACCGCTGGATAAGCGCAAAGACCTCTACACCCACGCCTTCATCATCTTCGCTTGCGCCCATTACTGGGCCAAAGTGCGCGAGCCGCTGGTGGAGTCGGTGCTCAATGCCGCGCTGGAAGTGGTCGCCGAGCGCTTTGCAACCGGCGATGGCCTGTATGAGGCGGTGCTGGAGCGCAACTGGTCATCCCTCAACGCCGGCCCGTTGCAAAACCCGCTGATGCACCTGGCCGAAGGTTTCCTGGCCACCCTGCAGGTGCGTGACGATGCCCGTGTGCAAGCGGCCTTGGTGGCCCTGGCGGCGGCCATGCAACAGCGGTTCATCGACCGCCAGCACGGCGTGATGATGGAAAAACCGCTGGGCGCTGTGGATAACTGGTTCGAGCCGGGCCATCAGTTCGAGTGGTTCTTTTTGCTGGAGTCTTCGGACCTGCTGCGCGGCACGCCGCTGTATGCATCGCTGGACCGGGCATTTGCGTATGCCGAGCACACGGGTGTGGATAACCTCACCGGCGCGGTCAGCGGGACGTTGGCGCTCGATGGCACCGTGCGCGACGCCACCCAGCGTATCTGGGCGCAGGCCGAATACCTGCGGGCCCTGACATTGCGCCCGGGCAGCGCAGCCGTGTTGCAGCGCCAGTTGCAGGCGTTGCAACAGCGGTTCTTGCACGACAAGGGCTGGAATGAATGCCTGGACGCGCAAGGTGAAGTAAGCCGACGGGACATGCCGTCGACCACTCCTTACCACTTGGCCACCTGCTACGTGGGGCTGGTCGACTTTTTCGGCTGAACCTTGCGGATGCCCCCGCGGGCTTGCCCGCGAGGTCCGCGACGCGACCTACCCCTTACTTGGCCCCGCGCTCAATCGCAAAACCGGCCCAGGTCTGGCTCACCGGCATCAGTTCCAGGCGGTTGATGTTCACGTGCGCCGGGGTGTTGAGCACCCAGAAGATCGTGTCGGCGATGTCTTGCGGCTGGATCGGCTCAGCTCCGGCGTAAGTCGCGTCATAACGCGCCTGATCACCGCCAAAACGCACCAGCGAGAACTCGCTTTCACACAGGCCCGGCTCAAGGTTGGTCACCCGCACGCCCGTGCCCTGCAGGTCGCAGCGCAGGTTCAGCGAGAACTGTTTGACGAACGCCTTGGAGCCGCCATACACGTGGCTGCCCGGGTACGGGTAGCTGCCGGCGATGGAACCCAGGTTGATGATGCCAGCACCTCGGCCGTGGGCGATCAGGCGCGGCAACAGCAGATGCGTGGTGGTCAGCAGGCCCTTGATGTTGGTGTCGACCATGGTTTCCCAGTCGTCGAGGCTGCACTTGGGCGCAGGGTCGGTGCCCACCGCCAGGCCCGCGTTGTTGATCAACCCGCGCAGCGTGGCGAAGGACGGCGGCAGCGTGGCCACGGCCAGCTCCATTGCCGCACGGTCACGCACGTCCACAACCAGGCCGTGGACTTCGGTCTGCTGGGAGAGCTCTTCACACAGGGCATTCAGACGGTCGGCACGACGGCCAGTGAGCACCAGTTTCCAGCCAGCTTCGGCGAAGCGTCGGGCACAGGCTTCGCCAAAACCTGAGGTAGCGCCAGTAATGAACAGCGTATTGGACATGGTGTTCTCCTGCGGGACGTCGAGATAAAAAATCAGCCAGCAGAATGCCCGGCTGACGGGCTTGCGGCAACTGAATAGACGCTATGGATCGTCATGAATGACGCTCATGCTGTACAAAATTCGACCAACCCTGTGCAGCGCTTATGCGCCGTGGCTTACAGCCATGTGCGCGCACCTTATCCACAGCCTCCTCCACAGTCTCTGGGGGCAAGTCCAAACCCCGCCAGGCCTTTGTACATAAGGCTTTGAGGGCGATTGGAAAAGTATTTTGCTTGACCTCGACCAGGCGGTATGTAGCCCCCCTGAACCGCGCCTGAACGCAGCAATGGCTCCAGGCCAGTAAATCCGGCCCCCGGGGCGGTCTTTCCAGAGTTTAATCACAGAGTTATCCACAGGCCTGACTGACACTTTTCGGTCATATACCTGTGTCTTTAACCAGGTTGACAAAACCTGTACGAGGACGCGAAAAAGCCCCTGCTCAAAAAATAGCCACCCTCCTGAAAGCCCCGCCAATAAAGGCGTGCAGGCAAGTACTCCCACGTTACCCACAGCCGGTTCCACAGTGGATGGGGACAAGTCAAAACTGTGACAAAACAGGGATTTGCGGCGGCTATGTGTCGCGCTTCAGGAAGATGTCTGGATTGTTTTCCACAATTGCCAGAGGGCGGTGGGCTGTACAAAAAAGGTTCTTAACGAAATCCGGCGAAACGGGAACAGACCCTAGGGATTTTGGCTCGCGATTGGATGTCTGCGACACCTGCAGCGGCGCTGCTCAGTCGTGCAGCACAAAACTGAAATCTTCCAACTGGGAGCCGCGGCGCCCCTGGTGAATCTAAATCCTCAGGTGCTGCCCTCTTTGAGCCCCATACCTTTATGCCGCCACCAATAAATCGGGTAATAATCTGTTGGTGGTGCACACAAAAAATCTTGTTGCTGAGTAGAGTTACTCATATTTCCGGTCGACGGTCTGGATGCTCTGCGTCAAAGCCTTGTTTGGGGTGGGCAGGAAGCGGGTGGTCTTTCATGAGATTGGGAAAGCGTAGATTACGGTCAGCCCGGAGCTGTTTCCAAAGACCGGAGTAAAACTCATGAATCTTGGGGTCTGGCTGATACCCAAAGTTATATATGGGTTCAGGTTCAGACTTAAACACTCCACTGAGATAACTAAATCCCGTGGAACTACCCAGCGATGCGGCGCGCTGGTAATAGAATAGAGCCCTTGGTTTGTTTTCTTTAGCTGTATCATAAAAACTTGCGGTTTTTTCTATGGCGTCGGGATTATCCTGAGCCCCAGCACATCGATAATAGCGCTCAGCCATGTCATCGTCCTGCTTATCTCTGGGTAGAGCAAAAGCGAAGTATCGGCCGATTTGAACCTGGGCTAATGGACTGCCCAGTTGTGCTGCCTGGAACATATAAGAACTGGCCATCCGGTCCGACTTCAACACTCCTCGTCCATTTTCGGCAACCACGGCCCAGTTGTAATAGCCCAGCGGGACTTTGAGTTTTACCATGCGTTCATAGAGGTCGAGCATTTTGCTGGTATCTTGTTCAACACCAGGTTGCCCTGGCCAGCCCGTGCGATAGAGTCCCGCCAGGTTGTGCATCGCCTTCCAATGAT
>NZ_JBSVWN010000073.1:0-25314 GCF_054071325.1 Pseudomonas sp. SDO5215_S409
GCAACGGGATCGGCGTATTTCACCATATTTGGAAGTCTTCTTCAGGATTTCCCTATGGCCGGCCTGCCCTATCATGCGTGATCGTTTCACCCATTTGGGGGTGGCCAGAGGCTGAATCGTCCCGGGTTTCCTAGACACCCCTTTGCCTTGAACTGAGGTCAATCAGGAGGTGCCATGAGCAACGCACGTGATACGCCTGAAGAGCGTTGTGCAATTGAGTGGTCAAGTCCATGCAGTTACGCAAACAACTCCTCAATCAAGTTAAACAACGTGGTTTTCACCGCGCTGTCCAACACCGTCCACGCCAGCCCCGTGCTGGCCCTGAAAGCCCCCAGCTCCAACGGCCTGGACACGCAATGGGCCGGCAGTGCCCGCGCGGCCTGATGGGGCAGTAACCCCACGCCCAGCCCGGCGGACACCAGCGCGAGCATGGTGGTGAATTCGCCCAGCTCTGCAGCAATGGTGAGCGTCACGCCACACCCAGCCATGGCCTGGATGAATTCGTCGTAGAAGCCCGGGGCATAACGCCGGGCCAGGATGGACACCGGGACGTCGAGCAGGTCCTGGGGGTGGATTGATGCCTGCTGCGCCAGAGGGTGGTCCACCGGCAGGGCCACGCAAAAATGCTCTTGCAGCACCGCACGCGTCTGCACCCCGGGGTAGGCGGCCGGCAGGCGCATCAGGCCAAAGTCCAGCAGGCCGTTTTTCAAGGCGGCGGCCTGGTCTGGGCCAGGCATGTCTTTTAATTCCAGTTCGATGCGCGGGTAGCGCTGGTGCACAGCGCGAATCAGTTCCGGCAACAATTGCGGCAGTACGGAAGACACGAAACCGAGGCGCAATCGCCCGATTTCGCCGCGGTGCGAGGCGCGTGCCACATCAGCGGCGCGCGCGGCCTGGTGCAGTGTCGCCTGGGCTTCGGGCAAAAATACGCGGCCCGCGTCGGTGAGCGTCACCGAGTGACGATTGCGGTCGAGCAGGCGCACGCCAAGCTCGGTTTCGAGCAGTTTGATCTGCATGCTCAGCGCCGGTTGCACGATGGCCAGTTGCGCTGCCGCCCGGCCGAAATGCAGTTCCTGGGCCAGCACCACAAAGGCCCGCAAGTGCTTTAACTCCATGAATGCGCCGCTCTTATCACGATATTTGATCACCCCATCACAAATGAAAATTGGACGCTAGCGGCCCACTGGGGTGAAGTGACAGCCGTCATACACGATATGACAGGGCTTGGCCTATAACAATGACAAGAAGGAGGCACCATGCTCGGCATGGCTCACGAGACTTATTTGCTGCTGGACGCGTCGGTCACGATTATCGGATTGATATTGTTGATCACCCATTTCAAGGTTCACCCCTTTGTGGCCCTGACCCTGGCTGCGGGCTTTCTGGGCCTGACCTCGGGCATGCCGGTGGCGCAGATCATGAAGGCGTTCCAGGACGGTTTTGGCGGCGTACTGGGGTTTGTCGGCATCATCCTGGGCCTGGGCACCATGCTCGGCAAATTGATGGCCGATTCCGGCGGCGCCGACCAGATCGCCCGCACGCTGATCCGCGCCTTCGGCAAGCAGCGGGTGCACTGGGCGATGATGTTTTCGGCGTTCCTGGTGGGCATCCCGCTGTTTTTCGAGATCGGCTTTGTGTTGCTCATTCCGCTGGTGTTCATCGTGGCGCGGCGCACCGGGTTGTCGCTGATCAAGGTGGGCATGCCGCTGCTGGCCGGGCTGTCGGTGGTGCACGGGCTGGTGCCGCCGCACCCGGGGCCGCTGTTGGCCATCGGGATTTTTGGTGCCGACATCGGCAAGACGATTTTCTATGGCCTGGTAGTGGGCCTGCCGACCGCCGTGGTGGCCGGGCCGCTGTTTGGCAACCTGATTTCCCGTTATGTACCGGGCACGCCATCGCCCGAATTGGTGGAACAACTGGCCAAGGAATCGTCGGGTGAAAACCTGCCGGGCTTTGGCATTACCGTCACCACCATCTTGCTGCCGGTGGTGTTGATGTTGCTCAAGACGTTTGCCGACGTGGCCTTTGCCGCCGACAGCACGTTTCGCGTGTGGATGGACCTGATCGGCCACCCCATCACCGCCCTCCTCGCCGCCTTGCTGCTGGCGTTCTACACCTTTGGCGCGGCGCGGGGGTTTTCTCGCGAGCACCTGAGCAAGCTGCTCGACGCCAGCCTCGCGCCCACCGCCGCCATTGTGCTGATCGTGGGCGCCGGTGGCGGCTTCAAGCAGATGCTGGTGGCCAGCGGCGTGGGTGACGTGATCGGGCACATGGCGGTGCGGGCCGAGATCTCGCCCATTCTGCTGGCGTGGCTGGTGGCGGCGGTGATTCGGGTGGCCACCGGTTCAGCCACAGTGGCAACCATCACCGGGGCGGGCATCGTGGCGCCGGTGATCGGCTTGATGCCCGGGGTGAACCGCGAGCTGCTGGTGCTGGCCACCGGCGCCGGGTCGCTGGTGCTGTCCCACGTCAACGACGCCGGGTTCTGGCTGGTGAAACAGTATTTCAACATGACCGTCGTCGAAACTTTCAAGACCTGGACGCTGATGGAGACGGTGCTCTCCTTGACCGCGCTGGGGTTCATCATGCTGCTGTCGCTGGTGGTGTGACGCGTTAGGAGAAGCAAACCATGCACAACGTTTTAGACAATTTTCGCCTCGACGGCCGCCTGGCGCTGGTCACCGGCTCCAGCGCGGGCATCGGCCTGGCCATCGCTCGCGGGCTGGCCCAGGCCGGTGCCCGCGTGGTGCTCAACGGGCGCAACCCCGGCACCTTGCGCGATGCGGCGGCGCTGCTGGCGGACGAAGGCCTTGCGGTGCACACCCAGGTGTTCGATGTGACCGACAGCGCAGCCGTCACCGCCGCCGTGGGCCATATCGAAGAACACCTGGGCCCGCTGGATATTCTGGTGAACAACGCGGGCATGCAACGGCGCGGGCCGCTGGAGGACTACAGCGAGCAGCACTGGCGCGAGTTGCTCAGCACCAACCTCGACAGCGCGTTTTTGGTGGGCCAGGCCGTGGCGCGGGCGATGATTGCGCGCAAGCGCGGGCGCATCATCAACATCTGCTCGGTGCAAAGCGAGCTGGGCCGCCCGGGCATCGCGCCGTACGCGGCGAGCAAGGGCGCGCTGAAGATGCTGACCAAAGGCATGGCCATCGACTGGGGCCCGCACGGTTTGACCGTCAATGGCATCGGCCCGGGCTATTTCAAGACCGAACTCAATGCCAACCTGGTCGCCAACCCCGAGTTCAGCGACTGGCTGGTGCAACGCACGCCAAGCCGCCGCTGGGGCGACGTGGCCGAACTGGCTGGCGCGGCGGTGTTCCTGGCCAGCGACGCGGCCAGTTTCGTCAACGGTCATATCCTGTACGTGGACGGTGGCATCACCGCCTCGCTGTAACCCCGGAGAATTTCATGCACGCCATTGTTTGCCACGCCTCCAAAGACCTGCGCGTCGAACCCGCTGCCGAACCCCAAGCCCTGGCCCCCGGCCAACTGCGGGTGCGCATCGCCCGGGGCGGCATTTGCGGCTCGGACCTGCATTACTACCAACACGGCGGCTTTGGCACCGTGCGCCTGCGCGAGCCGATGGTGCTGGGCCATGAAGTGTCCGCGGTGATCGACGCCGTGGGCGACGACGCAGGCCCCTTCAAACCCGGCCAGCGCATCGCTGTGTCGCCGTCGCGCCCATGCGGCGGTTGCCGCTACTGCCACCAGGGCTTGCCCAACCACTGCCTGAACATTCGCTTTTACGGCAGCGCCATGCCCTTCCCCCATGTGCAGGGCGCGTTCCAGCAGACGCTGGTGATCGAGACGCATCAGGCCCATCGGCTGGCCGACCACGTGAGCCTGGCCGAAGGGGCGATGGCAGAACCGCTGTCGGTGGGTTTGCACGCCATCCAGCGGGCGGGCGCGGTGTTTGGCAAGCGCATCCTGGTGACCGGTTGCGGGCCTATCGGCAACCTGCTGATCGCCAGCCTGCGCGCTGCGGGGGCGGCAGAGATTGTCGCGGTGGACCTGGCCGAAGGCCCGCTGGCCTGTGCCTGGAAGATGGGCGCCAGCCGCACCCACAACCTGGCCGAAGACGCGAGCGCCTTGCAGCAATACACCGCAGACAAAGGCTATTTCGACGTGATGTTTGAAGTGTCCGGCAGTGCCCAGGCCCTGCGTAACGGCCTGGACTGCATCGCCCCGCGCGGCGTGCTGGTGACGGTGGGCCTGGGCGGTGAAGTGACCCTACCGCTGAACCTGCTGGTAAGCCGCGAGATCGACCTGCGCGGCACCTTTCGCTTTCATCCCGAATTTGCCCAGGCGGTGGACTTGCTCAACCGCCGGGTGATCGACGTGCGCCCGGTGATCTCGCATACCGTGCCGTCCGAAAAAGCCGTGGAAGCGTTCGAGCTGGCGGCGGACAAAAGCCGGGCGATGAAAGTAGTGCTGGACTTTGGCGTGGTTGATCGCACTTAAGCGCGGGCGTTAGGGGGGAGCCTTGGGGCTCACCCCATCCCGGCCACAACGCTCACGCCGATGCGCTCTGCCAGGTCGAGCACGGCGTCGTAGGTGCCTGTGTCTTCCAGGAGGCCGCGCGAGTCGCCGTGTTTTTGCAGGGCGCCCGCGTGCAGCCGGTCGCCAAAGAACAGGAAGGCGCGGGCCGAATCATCCTGCCGGGACACCCAGCACAACCCCTGCGCCTGCGGGCATTGCCGGTGCAGGGCCTGCGCCCAGGCACGCGTGGCCGGGTACTGGTCCTTTTCGGTGTCGATCAGTTGCTTGCGCGGGATGCCCAGCTTGCGCAGCGCCACGCTGCCCAGGTCGATCAGTTGCAGCGCCTGAGCCACCTTGATCAACGAATGCCGCTGGCCCGCCAGCTTGTGTTTGTCGAAGCTCTTGAACCCCGGCAAGTGGGGCACATCATGAAACACGGTTTCCATCAACGCACACGCCAGGCTCGTGCCGGCGTACAAGGTGGGAACGGGCGCGCCCTGCGCATCGACAATCGGGCTGAAACGGGCATTGCCCTGCAGGCCCGGGTTGAACGCGTCGGCGGCATACCGATGCAGATGCACACGGTGCAACAGCTCGCCCGCCGCCAGGGTCGTGAGGGTGACATGCAGGTGTTCCGGCGGCGCCTTAGGCTCAGCCATGGGCGATGTCCTGCACCTCGTCGTGCGCCGCATCGATTACGCGTTGCACGTCACGTGCGAGCAGGTCCTGTGGTCGCTGCCCCCCCAAAAAGCTGTTGGGCGAGCGAAACCAGTACGCCATGCCCCAGCTGTCTTTGTGCCCGGCAAACACGTCGATGACCCTGGCCAGCGCCTTGAGCGGACGAAAGCCGGTGTCACGGCTCAACCCGTACGCCGGGTAATAGTCCACACCGTTGTGGGAGATGGCGAAGATCAGCCCCTGTTTTTTCCACTTGTTGGGCTGGGCGCTGGGGTTGCGCGGGCTCAGCCCCGCCAGCTCGGCGAGTTGGGCGGCGGTCAGCCAGTCAGCGCTTTCCAGCACCGCCTTGCGCGCCTGCACCAGCATGGCGGCTTCCTTGAGCAAGCGCGGCGACGGCGGCGTGCGCGGCATCAGCACCTCCACCAGCCGCTCCAGCGAGGCACGGTCGTGCCGCTGCGCCAGCACGTCGTACAGGGACGACGCCACCTGTGACACGTTCTTCACCAGCGTGTCGAAGGCCTGTGGCTCGATGTCATCGAACGCCACCACCAACACCCGGTCGGCCTGGGACTTGCCCAGCCGGGTCTTGACCTCCTTGGGGGTTCCGGTAGCCGTGTAGACCCCCGGCTGTTCGCGCACCAGGCTCATGATCACGCTCCTCGGCTATGCAAGTTATCAAATAAACATGCACCCATCATAACCAGCAAGCGCCGAACCTGCCATGCACCGCACGCCCGAGCCGCCGAACGGCTTAAAAACGGAACGCCACCCCCGTCGTCACGTTGAACGCATCCCCCGGGTAAAAGTTGGCCGAATCCTGGCCCTTGGCGTCATAGGCGGTGTTGGTGGCCGTGGCATAACGTTTGTTGGTGAGGTTGCGGGCGTCCACAAACACTTCCCACTGCTTGCTCGGCGCCTGGTAGCCCACTTTGGCGCCAAAAAGCGTGTAGGACGGCGCGCTCAAGGTGTTGGCGAAATCCACGTAAAAGCTGGAGGCCGTGCGCGTGTTCAGTTGGGCGTAGAACCCGCTGCCCAGGCGGTATTCCAGCTCGGCCTGGTAAACCTGACGCGGCAGGCCAGGCAGTTGGTTATCGCCGAACGTCTGGTCGTTGCGGTAGTGGAAGTCATTGAGGGTGTAGGCCTGGCGCAGGGTCACGGTGTCGCCGCCGCCTTCCCACAGCTGGGCGCTCAGGCCGGCTTCGACACCTTGGTGGATCGTGGCGCTGCCGTTGGACGTGGCGACGATCTGGTCTTGGGTGGCCGTGGCCGGGGTGACCACCACCGACAGCAGTTCTTTCTGGATCCAGGAGCGGTACACCGTCAGGCTGCCGTCAAAAATGCCGTGGCCGCCGCGAATCCCCAGTTCCACCGTGGTGCCTTTTTGCGGCCGCACGTCACGGATATACGGTGTGCCGGTGCTACCCAGTTGCCAGGTCACCGGCGGGTCGATCGAGCGGCTGACGTTGCCGAACACTTCGAACTCCGGCGTCAGTTGGTAACGCAGGCCAAGGCGCGGGGCGATGTCGTTTTCGGTGTATTCGACGCCGTTGGGGAACGCCGAGGTGTTGGTGCCCGCGGTGTATTGGATCTCGGCCTTGCGCTTGATGTTGATAAACGACAACCCGCTGGACAGCCAGGTGCGGTCGGTCAGTTGCAACTCGTTACCCAAGGAAAACACCGTGTCGCGCGAGCCGGTGTAGTCGGTGGTCTGCTGCGGCGCGTGGGTGGCCCTGAAGTGCGAATGCACGTCGGCCAGGTACGCACGCGTGGTGCTGAAGATCACGCTGCTGTCGCTGGGCAGGCCGAGAAGGGTGTCGCCGCTGCGCAGGTAGCGCAGGGTCAGGTTGACGTCCTGGGAGCGCCACTCCTGCGGGGTGGGCGAGTAGCGCCAGCCGTTCTCCAGCGGGTAGTCGTTGTAGCCCAGGCCCACTTCCAGCTTGGCGTTGTCATCAAAGGTGTAGGTGGTTTTGCTGCCCAACAGGGTGGAGCCGTCTTTTTTGCGGCCGATGGGCACCAGGTTGCTGGTGGGGTCGTGCTTGAGCTGGTACTTGGTGAGGGTGTTGCCCTGGCTCAGGGTTTCTTCTTTGTAGCGCAGGAAAAACCGTGTCTCCAATTTAGGGCTGAACACATAGCCGAAGTTGGCCACGATGCCCTGCCCTTTGTTCGGCGTGTTGTCCTGGTAGCCGTCGCGCTCGTTGTGCTGGACGCTCACGTAGTAGTCCGCATTGCCGACCACCCCGCCGGTGCTCAACTGCTGCTTGAGGTAGCCATAACTGCCGGCCTCGAACCGCGCATAGTTGCCGGGGTCGGTGCGCCCGGTCTTGCTGACGAAGTTAATCGCGCCGCCCAGCGACAACGCCGAATAACGAAAGGCGTTGGCGCCGTAGAGCACTTCGGTATGGTCCACCGAGGCCATGTCGAGCATGTCTTCCTGGGTGCCGCCCGGCCCCGTCAACGGCAGGCCGTCGTATAGGAATTTGATACCCAGCACATAGCCTTGATAGAAGGTATTGAGGCCCGAACCACGGATCGAGATTTTGTTGGCCCCCGAGCCGCTGGTGGCCTGGGCGAACACACCGGGTTGCAGGGCCAGCACGTCTTCGGCGTTGGCGGCGCGGCCCTTTTCGATCTTGCGGTTGTCGACCACGACGGTCTTGCCGGGGACCTTGGCCAGTTGCCGTTCGGCCTTCTGGGCCTCGGAGGTGTCGGCGCCGCTGACCACTACGGTGGCCAGGGTCGGGTCGGCGGCCGCAAAAGCGATGCCGTGGACCAGCATCAACAAGACGCCAAGGCTGGAAGCGGTGACCAGTGGATCAAAACGACGGGCACGCGAAAGGGACGGTTGCTGCATGAAGGGGATGCTCCTCAAATGCGAAAAGTGAGTGGGAGCATCTATTCGTATAGTCGCGCTCTGGGTTGGAATTTGCAGGGTTCGTGCCACGTCAAACACCCCGTGATACAAGGGCTTTGGCGCGATGACGGGATAAAAGGGCAGACACTTTGCTGGACAAGTGTTGGTGACTCAACAGCGTCTGCCCCGGGTGATCAGAACAATCCGGAGGCCGGCGGCGGCGTGCCCTTGAGCTGCCAGGCCCCGACCGCCGCCGCCTTCCACTGACGGGGGTTGTGGTTGGCCACGGTGCGGGCGTTGCGCCAGTGTCGGTCGAGGTTGTGCGCGCGGCCGGTGGTGGAGGCGCCGCCCACATCGAACACCCGCTCGGCGGCCTTGAGCGCTGATTCTGCCGCGATGTATTGCGCCTGTGCCACGTCCACGGCGGCCTGGTCCACCGCTGCGGCGTCGAGGTCGGCCGCCCACGCCCGGTCAATCGAACCCGCCGCGTGCAGCACCACCGCTTCGGCGGTAAACGCACGGGCCGACACATCGCCCACCGAGAGTTCCACGTAGGGATCGTCCACCGAGCGGGTGGCGCTGCTGTGCTTGATGGGGCGTGCATGTTGGTTGGCAAACACCACCGCGTCATTCAAGGCATTGCGGGCGATACCGGCTTGGACGGCGCCCAGAAACAGCTGCAGGAACGGCGTGACGATGGTGCGTTTGCCCTCCTCCACCGTGCGGGTGCGGATCTCGTCGGCGAACACCTGCACGTCGTGCAAATGCGTGGTGCCACTGGCAGTGAGGCGCTGGCCCATGGCGTCGAAGTCATCGAGCAATTCCAGGCCCTGGCGGTCACGCGGCAGGATGAACGACACCGGCTGTTCGTTTTCGTCCAGGGCGACGGCGCTGACCCAGTCGGCGTACAGCGAACCGGTGCTGTAGTACTTGCTGCCCCAGGCGCGGTAGTGCTCGCCGTCACGCACGATGCGCGCGCTCACCACGCCGTTGGCGCCGCCGATTTCCCAGCCCGCATTGCCAATGACCGCGCCTTGCAGGTAACGCGCAAACCAGCGCTCGCGCTCCTCTTCGGCGCCCGCCTCACGCGATGCCAACAGGCCCTCGACAAAGCCGAAACCGGGGCGCAGCGCCTGAGCCACGTTGGAGTCGGCCGAGGCGATGCGCACCAGCAAGGCGATCACGTCCTTGACCGAGCCCCCGGCCCCGCCGTAACGCTGGGGAATCCGGCAGGTGTACAACCCCGCGTGCGCGACCTGTGCCACGGCTTCGTACGGCAACTGCCGGTCACGCTCGCGTTGTGCGGCCCCGGCGGCGATCTGCGGCAGGAGGCGGTCGGCCCGGGCGTTGAGTTCGTCCACCGACAGCGGCGGCAGGTGGGGCACAGCAGACAACGTACTCATGGCAATTCCTCGGTTCAGATAGCGATTTTCCACAGGCGCGACTCGTCGAACAGCCAGCTGGGGTTTTCCGGTTCCAGGTCGGGCACCACCAATGTGGCGCCGCCGCCCGGCAGGCGCGGCACGGCGCCGAGCAAGCGGCGCGTGTAGTCGTGCTGCGGGTGGTTGAACAGCGCCTCGACGCTTGCGTGCTCCACCACCTGGCCGTGGCGCATCACCAGCACGTCGTCGCTGACATGGCGGATCACGCCCAGGTCGTGGGAGATAAACAGGTAGGCCAGACCCAACTGCGCTTGCAGGTCGGCGAGCAGGTCCAGCACCTGGGCCTGCACCGACACGTCCAGCGCCGACACGGGCTCGTCGCAGATGATCACCTTGGGGTTACTGGCAATCGCCCGGGCGATGGCCACGCGTTGGCGCTGCCCGCCGGAGAGCTGCAACGGGCGCCGCTCGGCGAGGGCCGCGGGCAGGCGCACCTGGTTCAACAGGTGGGTGACCTGCTCTGGCTGTTGCGCGGCAGCCACCCCGGCGACGCTCAGTGCATCACCGAGGATCTGCCCGACGTTCCAGCGCGGGTCGAACGAGCTGAGCGGGTCCTGGTAGATCACGCTGATGTCGCGCCGCCGCAAGCGCCGGGCGTTTTCCGCCACCTGCCCGGCGCCGGCCGCGCTCCAGGGTTGGTCGAGGAAACGCACCTGACCGGCGTCGGGCTGCAACAGCCCAAGGGCGATGCGTGCCACGGTGGTTTTGCCGGAACCGGACTCGCCGACGATGCCCAATGTGCGACCGGCGCGCAGCTCGAAACTGACGCCGTCCACCACCTGACGCAGCTGTTGATCGGGCCCCACGTAGCGTTTGCCCAGCCCGCTGGCACTGAGCAGCACCGGCGCCTCCAGGCCCGGACGGGGCGGCGTGGCCACCACGCTGTGCGGCGTCGACAGGCGCGTGCCACGGGCCTGTTCGGCGGGCACTGCGTCCAGCAGCGAGCGCGTGTAGGCATGGCGCGGATGGCTCAGCACTTGCGCCATTGGCCCTTGTTCCACCACCTCGCCGTGGCGCAGCACCAGCACCTCATCGGCCAGCTGCGCGACCACCGCCAGGTCGTGGCTGATGATGAGCAGCGAATCGCCGCGAGCCTTGATCTGTTGCAGCACCTGCAGAATCTGCGCCTGCACCGTGGCGTCCAGGGCGGTGGTGGGTTCGTCGGCAATCACCAGCCCCGGGTTCAGGGCCAGGGCGCTGGCGATCAACGCCCGTTGGCGCAGGCCGCCGGAGAGTTGATCGGGCCGCTGGCGGGCGCGCAGGTGCGGCTCGGGCACGCCCACCAGGTCGAGCAGTTCGATCACCCGCTCGGCGCGGCGACGGCGGTCGCCCCAGCGGTGGGTTTCAAGGACTTCCAGGATTTCCTTGCCCACCGGGCGCAACGGGTCCAGGGACACCAGCGCGTCCTGCAACACAAAGCCGATGTGCTGGCCCCGCAAACGGCGCCAGCCGCGCTCGGAGAGGCCGAGCAGGTCCACCTCGCCATAGCGCAGCACCCGCGCCGACACCGTGGCGCCCGCCCCCGCCAGGCCAATCAGGCTGCGGGCGGTGACGCTTTTGCCCGAGCCCGACTCGCCCACCAGGGCCAGGGTCTTGCCCGGCTCCAGGGTGAACGACAGGTTGCGCACCACCGACTGCCCGGCAAAGTCGATGGACAGGCCTTCGACGATCAAGCGTTTTTCATCCGTCATGACAGGCGGCCCTCCAGGCGTTGTTGCAGGTAACGGCCAGTGACCGTGGTGGACAAGGTGGTGAGCACGATGAACAGCCCGGGGAAAAACGTGAGCCACCAGGCGTTGGCGACAAAGTCGCGGCCCATCGACAACATGGTGCCCCACTCGGGCGCGGGCGGACGCGCGCCCAGGCCGAGAAAGCTCAGCGCCGAGGCCCACACAATGGCCTGCCCCACGCCCATGGTCAGGGTGACGATCAGCGGGCGCATGGCGTTGGGCAGCAACTGGCGCAGGATGATGCGCAGCGGCGGATGCCCCAGGGCCCTGGCCGACTCGATGTAGCCCGCATTGCGCACGGCCAGCACCTGGCCGCGCACCATGCGCGCATAACCCGGCGCGCTGCCAAGGCCGGTGGCGACGATGAGCGGGCCGATGCCGCTGCCAAAGATCGCCACAAACAGCAGTGCCAGGATCAGCGCCGGGAACGCGAACAACACCTCCAGCAGCCAGCCCACGCCCCGGTCCAGCCGCGCCCCGCCCAGCCCGCCGAGCAGGCCCAGCACAATGGCGATGCCCATCGCGATGGCCGTGGCGGCCAAGCCAATGAACAGCGACTGGCGGGTGCCATGGATCACCCGGGAAAAAATGTCACGCCCGGACTGATCGGTGCCGAACCAATGCGCCAGGCTGGGCGGGTGGAAGGCGTCACGCGGCACGATGGCCAGCGGGTCGCTGTAGGCGAACAACTGCGGCAGCAACGCCGCGACGATCACCAGCAGCAAAAAAACCACCGCCAGCAGCGGGCCCAGGCGCAAGGTGCGCGGGGTGCGTTGCACGCGTGTGGCGGGCAACGGGGTGTGCAGGGTCAGCTCGCTCATGCCAGCGCCTCCTGTTGGCGAGGGTCGACCCACAGGTACAACAGGTCCACCAGAATATTGGCCAGCACATAACCGGCGGCGACCACCAGGCTGATGCCGATGGTCAGCGGCAAGTCCTGGGCCTGCACCGCCTGGTACAACTGACGCCCCAGGCCCTTGCGGGAAAAGATCACTTCGATCACCACTGCGCTGCTGATCAGCGCGCCGATGGCCCAGCCCGACAACGAGATGCCCGGCAGCACCGCGTGGCGCAGGGCGTGTTTGAAGCGCACCTTGACGTCACTGAGGCCCCGGGTGCGGGCGGTGAGGATGAAGGGCTGGTCGAAGGTCAGGTCCAACGATTCGCGGGTGACCTGGGCGATGAACCCCGCCAGCGGAATGGCCAGCGCCAGCGATGGCAACACCAGCGTGCGCCAGCCGTCGCTGCCCGCCGGCGGGAACAGGCGCAGGCCAAAGGCGAACACCGCCAGCAACAACAGCCCCAGCCAAAAGTGCGGCAGCGCCGCGGCCAGGGTTTCGGCCAGCGAGGCGACGCGGGTCACCCAGCCCCGTCGCCCGGCGGTCAGCACCGTGAGCGCCAGCACCAGCAGCCAGGCCAGCACCAGTGCGGTGAAGGTCAGTTCCAGCGTGGGCCAGGACTGCTCGGCCAACACCCGCGTGACGGGCAAATGCTGGGAGTACGACACGCCCAGATCGCCCTGCACCAGGCGCCCCAGGTACAACGCGTATTGCACCGCCAGGGGCTTGTCCAGGCCGTATTCGCGGGTGGCTTCGGCGATGGTTTCGGGCGTGGGGTTGCCACTGGGGCCGCCGAGAATCGCCAGCACCGGATCGCCGGGCATCAGGCGCAGGGCAAAAAAGGTCAGTGTGGCCACCGCCCACAGCACCAGCACACCGCCAGCCAGGCGCCACAGGGCACGCTTGCCCAGACGCGTGAGGCGCTCGCGGCGCGGGTCATTGATGTGCGTCATTTGTTCACCCATGCGTCATAGAGATAAGTCACCGCCAGCGACGGCTCCAGCCGCACGCCCTGGGTGGTTTTGTAGATGCCCAGGCGTGTGCTTTGCGGGTAAGTGGTCAGCTGCAGGTACTGGCTGGACGCGATTTGCTGCGCCTGGTAATACGCCGCACGGCGCTGCTCGCTGTCTTGGGTGCCGAGGGCCTGTTGCAATAGCGCGTCGAAGGCCGGGTTGCTGAAGCCTGCGGAGTTCTGGTGATAACCGCCCACCCCGGCGGGCTTGACGAACTCGCTGCCAAAGATGATCCGCAGCACGTCGGCGGTGTTGGTGTTCCAGTAGCCCACGCGGATGTCGTAGTCCCAGTCGGCCTGGCGCTGGGTGGCTTGCACATCGCTCATCTGGTCCACCAGCACCTCAATGCCCACCTGGCGGGTGGTGGCCTGCACCTGCTCCCACAGGGTGAGTTCCGACGGCGGCGTGCGGTTGCCGATAACCACGTGCACTTGCAGGCGCTTACCGTGCAGGGTGCGGTAGCCGTCGCTGTCGCGCTGGCTCCAACCGGCTTCATCGAGCAGTTGCGCGGCGCGGGCAGGGTCGTAGTCCTGGGCGTGTTCAAAGGCGTTGCTGTAGAAGCGCGTGGCCGAACTCAGCGGCCCGCCGGCCCGTGGGAACTCGTTGAAATACACACTCTTGAGCGCGCCCTCAATGTCGGCGCTGCGCACAAACGCTTCGCGCACGCGCACATCGTTGAACGGCGCACGCGTGAGGTTCAGCGTACCGTTGGTGGGGTTACCGGGGCGCTGGGCGATCAGCAGCGTGAGGTCGGGGTTGTGCCGTGCGGCCTCGTGGGACTCGGGCGGCAAGGCCTCGATCACGTCCACCTCGCCCGCCTGCAACGACGCAAAGCGCACGGACGGCTCCTGGATGAACTTCCACACGATGCGGTCGAGCCAGGCCGGGCCCTGGTGTTTGGCGGTGGGCGGCGCCCAGTTGTAGTCGGGGTTGCGCACCAGTTCCACCTGGCTTTGGCGGTCCCAGCGCACCACCTTGAACGGGCCGCTGCCCACCGGGCTTTCGCAGTTCTGGTCACGCGGGCGCAACAGCGCGGTGGGTGACTCGATGCCCAGGAAGCCTTGGGCCAACACTTCAAGAAACGCCGCGTAGGGCGTGGCCAGGTGAACCACGGCGGTATGCTCGTCGACCACATCGGTGCTGCGGTATTGGCGGATGTAACCACCCGCCGTGCTCGACTGCGTCTTGGGGTTGGCCATGTGATCGAGGTTGGCCTTGACGGCAGCGGCGTTGAACGGCGTGCCGTCGGTGAAGTGCACGTCGTCGCGCAGGTGGAAGGTGTAGGCCAGGCCGTCGGCAGACACCTCCCAACGGTTGGCCAGCCACGGCCCGATGTGGCCTTCGCTGTCCATCGACACCAGCGAGTCGAGGTACTGCTGCGCGACGAACACTTGGGGCATGTCGCCCGCCACGTGCGGATCGAGGCAGGTGGGTTCGCGGTCGGTGGCGTACACCAGCGTGCCGCCCTTCACGGGCTGGTCGCTGCGGGCCACGCTGGCGGTCTGTTGGCCGCAGCCGAGCAACAGCGCGCAGAGCGCGGCGGTGCCAAGGATGAGCGGGTGTTTGCGTCGCAGCAACAGCGCGGAATATCGCATGGTGACGGGTGCCTGTGGTCCGGGAACTGGGACATTGCACAAGGCATGCCGGTTTTTTTCACCCGGTTTGCCGGGCCCGGGCCGCCGTTGGCGCGCCCGGGAAACGACAATCTGTGCGGCCACTGTTGCGCGACGAACAGTTGGCCCGGCGCTAGAAGCGCAACGCTGGAGCAGGCTGATGCAGCGCCGCCGGGTCCCGGTAGCGGGCGCCGAAATGATCACCCGGCAAGCGCGCGTTACCGGCGCCGAACAGGCGTTCGCGCAGGGTTTCGCCCGGCGTGTAGCGCTCGCGAAAACGCCCGCGACGACGCAGCTCCGGCACCACCAGCTCGATAAAATCGCGGGCCGTTTCAAAGGACAGGTACTGGCGCAGGTTGATGCCGTCGATGCCGTCCACGTCCAGCCATTTCTCGATGGCATCGGCAACCACCGTGGGCGTACCGGCCACAAAAAAACGCTCGCGATTGAAGCCGCCCAACTGCGCCAAGACCTCGCCGACGGTAACGCCGGGCGCATACCGTTGCAGGCTCTGCCAACCGCTGACCTGGCGTTGAATGAGTTCGCTGAGGGCGGTGTCACGCGGGTAGGCCAGCAGATCGACGGCCGACTGCACATGGGCCAGGGATGCCTCGAGGCTGGCGAGCTGGCGGTAACTGTCGAGTTTCTGGCTGACCTCTTCGTCGGTGCGCCCGACAATCACCCCGGCCATGACAATGAACTTCAACCCCGTCGCATTCCGCCCGTGCTCCACCGCCTTGTGGCGCATGGCGTGGATATTGGCGCGCACCTCGGGCGTGTCCACCCCGCCGGTAAACACCACTTCGGCATGCCGCCCGGCGAACTCGATACCGGCGGGCGAACCAGTGGCCTGGAACAACACCGGCGTGCGCTGGCGCGAGGGCTGGCACAGGTGCGGGCCGGCCACCTTGAAGTGCTCGCCCACGTGGTTGATGTAGCGGACCTTGTCCGGGTCGGTGTACATGCGCCGCTCGCGGTCTTGCACCACCGCGTCGTCGTCCCACGAGCCTTCCCAGAGTTTGTAGAGCACGTCCAGGTACTCGTCGGCGATCTCATAGCGGTGGTCGTGAACCACCTCGGTGGCATGCCCGAAATTGCGTGCCGCGTTGGGCAGGTAGGAGGTGACGATGTTCCACCCTACCCGGCCTTTGGTCAGGTGATCCAGCGTGCTCATGCGCCGGGCGAAGGCAAACGGCGGCTCATACGTGGTGGAAAACGTGGCGCCGAAGCCGAGGTTCTTGGTGACCCCGGCCATGGCGGGAATCACCAGCAGCGGGTCATTGCTGGGAATTTGCATGGCCTCCCGCAGGGCCGTTTCGGGGCCGTCGCGAAAGCGGTCGTACGTGCCGATGACATCGGCCAGGAACACCCCGTCAAAGGTGCCGTGCTCAAGGAGCTGCGCAAGTTCGGTCCAGTAATCCAGGTCGTTGAAGCGGTGACGGTTGTTATCGGGGTGCACCCAAAGGCCGTGGACGATGTGGCTGACGCAGTTCATTTCGAAGAGGTTGACGTGGAGCTGTTTAGGCACGGGGGCTTCCTTGAAACGAGGGGTTCAAGGGGGGTGATGCAGTGAGTGTGCCAGCGGTATGCGGGCGGCCGGCCTGGGAAAGTGAGGTGTTTTTGGGGGCCGGATGTCCGGTAGGCAACAGGGGTTCAGAAGAAAGTGGGGAGTGAGACAGTTCGACCACCGCTGACGCCCCAGGGGCCACCCATGCTGTTTTGGAATAATTGTTATGCGCCGCAGCGCTCTACAGCGTCAGTGCATCCGTCAGTAGTTTTAAGTCCTGTTCAGCGGCATCTCGAACAAACGTCCACGGCGCGACGTTTTGCGTTCGCAAACCTTACTGACGATCGAGGAAAAGTAATGCGCGTGCCGGAAGGAATAAGACGGGTGTGTATTGTATTGGGGACGTTATTGGCGATTGGCTCGATCACTTACTTCATTGAAGAGGGGGACTTTATCTACGCAGATACAGGCACCTTCTTGGCGATGAATGGTGTTGTCATGATGGCCTTCACGTTTCCTTTCATGGTTTACATGACCTATGCCTGGGTGCGAGCGGGTTTTCAAATAGAAACTTCAGAACCCGGCAAGTAACGGACTTGGGCAGCAAGGTCTGCCCGCCAGTTGAGCCACTGAATCAGTAAAAAACACCGCCGCCATGACGGGCACGGCCGCGCGCACGTGCCGATCGGTTAACCGCGTTGGCGCGCCCCCGTCATCTAACGGGCGGGGTGAGTCCATCCGCATCACTCACTTAATAAAAGGAAACATCGATGCAAAGCGCATTCCGCACGATCATCATCTTTTCAGCCTGTTCCCTGTTTACAGGGGTTGTCTTGGCGCAATCGGAAGCCCCGGCAAAACCCGCCGCTAACGAAGTCAAAATGGTCGATATACCGACCGATTCATCTCACAAGATCAGCGTCGAGCGTCGCGGTGCAATTGTATTGATCGGTATTAACCGACCCTACATTCAAAACCGGCTTGATCCAGAAGCGTACCTGGCCCTCGCCAAGGCTTATTACGACTACGACCATGATCCGTCACTGCGTGCCGCTGTATTGTTCGGGCACGGCGACAACTTCTCCCAGGGCCTTGACGTCGAGGGCTTCAAGGCTGTCGCCAGCTCCGGCGGAGTGGCGCTTGGTGACGGGCTGATTGACCCGCTCGGCAAAAAAATGCCCGGCCTCACCAAACCGTTGATCGTCGCGGTGCACGGCGACACCTGGAACATGGCGCATGAGCTGTTTCTTGTCGCCGACATACGGGTGGCGGCGAACAATACGAACTTTGGGCAGGACGAAAATACCCATGGTCGTTTCCCCGGCGGCGGATCGACCGTACGGTTCGTACGCGAAGCCGGCTGGGGCAACGCCATGCGCTACATGCTGACCGGCGACCACTGGACCGCCCGTGACGCCTACCGCATGGGCACCGTGCAAGAAATCCCCGACCCGCAGTCAGCCCTCGACAAAGCGGTCGAACTTGCAAACAAAATCGCCGCCAATGGCCCGTTAGGGATCAAAGCATCGCTGGCCTCTGCCCATCGGGTTATCGACCCGGCGCAAGCCGACGCCCTGTCCCAATTGGATACGCAACGTGCAGCGCTGTATAAATCGAAAGATTTTCAGGAAGGACGTAAGGCGGAGGCGGAGGGAAGAGCGCCGGTTTATCAGGGGAATTAGGTCCGTGGTGGGGGGCTCAGTCGCGACGGGTATTAGGTGATACGTCCGCAACGGCTGGGCAGCTTTCGATCCTATGTGGACAGTACTTGCTTCAAATTGGCGATGCTGAAAATCTTCCGTTCAGAAGCACGGCCATTGATTTGGCAAAACAAGTACCTTCCCTTAACTTCATAATGCGACTACGGCGTTAAATTAAAACTTAGGCCTACCTCTGCTTGCACTTTTCAAGCTCGTCTTGGCTTTTCAATGTCGTCGTTATGCCCAGCCGATACTTACAATACTGAATAACCCGCTGCCGTTCCATCTCGCTTAGCTCACTCAAACTTTTATCATCTGACTCGTAAGCAAAAATATTTTCGAACCTTATCTGAAAAGTCGGGCCTTTCTTAATGAAAAATACTTTTTCCGGATAGGTGTCTTCCATTCTCTCGTAAAACCCTATGTAAAGGACGACGAGAAGTGAAAGAAGGAAGATGATAAGGAGTGATTTCATGATGAAGGGTGTCGATTTGTATTGCGGAAATTTTCTGGTCCATGTTGCCGCTAATACTTTCAAGTGCTTGGCGAGCAAAAGCAACCATATCGCCACCTTCTTCGGCAGTTGTCAGGTTTTCTAGCAAAACGATACCAATTACACCTGTGTTGTAGTTATGTACACTTGAGCCCTTGAATCGTATATCGCGCCCTTCAAAGACTTTACCCGTGCAATCGATACCGTAGCGATAGCCGATATCATCAAACTTTGCCTGATGCTCACTTTGGATCGCGCGCATTTGTCCTGCTCCAGCACCACAGCCTACACTTCGCCCTGCATGGTGAAGGGCGATCATCGAGTAGTCCCAATCATCGACCATTTTACCTTTCGTTTTATGCGCGCCCCATGATGATCGCTCTACTAATTCGCACTTGTTTTTACTGAGGAGTATAACTTTAGGTATCAGTCAGCCCCCAAGTTTCATGAATTTTACTTCGGTTTTTGGAAACAGCTCCGGGCTGGCGAGTGGCCAGTGATGGACCGAGCATCAGATTGGCCCGCCTCCCCTCGCGGCTGTCACTTGCTCAATCAGGTCCCTCACGGTGGCGCCCTTTCCCTCGGCTTGATGGGTGGCGTAGTTGAAGTCCAGGTCAATCATTTCCTGCAACTGGCTGGCGTAGTCTTGCGGGTACTGCGCCTGCTCGATGCCGGACAGGCCGTTGTAGTGGTCGAGCACCTGGGTGAAAAAGTGGGTGAGTTTGCCGGTGCGGTCGTACTCATTCATGGCTTGAGCGACAGCCCCCTTGCGCCAGGCTTCTTCCTGGCGGCTGCTCTCTTCCCACGCGGCGCGTCGCTCGTTAACGGTGAAAGCGCCACTATCGTCGTAGGTGATCAGCGCCAGTTGGTCGCGAGGCATGCCTTTGAAGGGGTTGCCTGCTGCACCGTTGACAAAGCCCGTGGCTTGCCGGGCGCGGGCCAGTCGCTGAGGGTCGTCGGTGTCGGGGATTTCGGCGTTGTGCTGTGCTTTGCTGGCGAAGTAGCGGTCGCCAGTGATCGAGCCAAGCCGTTCGGTAGCTTTTTGGGCTAGGTCGAAGCGGCCAAGGTGGGCGTCGCGGGTGTGGGCGCGGGTTGCCGCTTCGCTCAGTTGGCGGGCCAAGGTGGAGACGGTGGCAGCGCTGATCGGGGCGGTGACGCCGTCGCTTCTGGGTGCATCAGACGGAGCCGGAGCACTGCCGGGCGTGCTGGCCAAACGGTTGCTGGGCAGTGAAGGGGTGATGCTGACCATGAATACGTTCCTTGTAGAGGCGGCGGTGGCCTTGCTGTCCATGCAAACCTTGAAACCCGTACCCCGTTATCGGCCGCTGCACGGAAAACTTCATGTGCCGCAAGTGCCCGGGGCGTGAGGCTCGCGGGTATGATCGTCCTACACCGCCTGCCCGTGGATGCCCTCGATGCCCGCCCATCAGACTCGCCCCTCCCCCGCCCCCCTGCTCAACCCCGGTGAAACCGTGGTGTTGTTCGACGGGGTGTGCAAGTTGTGCAACGGCTGGGCGACCTTTTTGATCCGCCATGACCACGCGCGCCGTTTACGGCTGGCAACAGTGCAGTCGCCCGAGGGGCAGGCGCTGCTGGCCTGGGCGGGGTTGGCGCAGGATCAGTTCGATACCCTTGCAGTGATTCGTGACCGGCACTATTGGGTACGGGCCGATGCGGTGTTGCAGATTATTGCGCAACTGCCCGTCGTGTGGCGCCCTCTGCTGCTGTTGCACGGCGTGCCCCGGGGGCTGCGTAATTGGGCCTACAGCTTGATTGCACGAAATCGCTATCGACTGTTCGGGAAGTACGACAGCTGCCTGTTGCCAGATCCCGATCATGAACGGCGTTTTCTGCAGGGGCCGCAGCGATGAGCCTGGCGTTTATGCGGCGCCCGTCATGAGTACATTTAGGTCACTGCGCAACGTCAATTACCGCATCTGGGCCGCAGGTGCGCTGGTGTCCAATATCGGCACGTGGATGCAGCGCACCGCCCAGGACTGGCTGGTGCTGACCCAACTCACGCCGCACAACGCGTCCGCCGTCGGTATCGTCATGGCCCTGCAGTTCGGGCCGCAACTGTTGTTGTTGCCGTGGACCGGTTTTGCGGCTGACCACTACAACCAGCGCAAGCTGCTGATGGTCACGCAGGGTGTGATGGGCGTGTTGGCCCTGATGCTAGGGGTGTTCACGCTCACGGGCTTTGTGCAGTTGTGGCACGTTTATCTGTTCGCCTTGTTGTCGGGATGTGCGTCGGCGTTCGACGCGCCTGTGCGCCAGATATTCGTGGCAGAACTGGTGGGTGAAGCGGACTTGTCCAACGCCATCGGGCTCAACTCGACCTCGTTCAACATGGCGCGCATGATCGGCCCGGCGGTGGCCGGGGTGACCATCGCGTCGGTGGGCACCGGCTGGGCTTTTGTACTCAACGGCGCGAGTTTTTTCGCGGTGCTGGCGTCGTTGTTTATGCTGCGGGTATCGGGGCTGCACAGCCAGTTACGGACGGTGCGGGCCAAGGGCAGCCTCACCGAAGGGCTGCGTTATGTGTGGGCCCGGCCCGACCTCAAGGCGATTTTGGTGATGCTGTTTCTGATCGGCACGTTTGGCATGAACTTCCCGATTTTTATCTCGACCATGGCCGTGAGCGTTTTCCACGCCGACGCCCGAGGCTACGGTTTGCTGACCTCGACGCTGGCCGTGGGCACCGTGGCCGGCGCGCTGCTTGCTGCGGGCCGAGCGCGCCCGCAGTTCAAGACACTGCTGAGCGGCGCCCTGATTTTTGGACTCGGCTGCACGCTGGCCGCCCTGGCGCCGAGCTATTGGCTGTTCGCCGGGGCGTTGGTAATGATCGGCGTGGGCGCCATAACCTTCAACAACACCACCAACAGCCTGATGCAGTTGAGCACCGACCCTGCCATGCGCGGGCGGGTGATTGCGTTGCGCGTGGCCATCGCGCTGGGTGGCACGCCGATTGGGGCGCCGATCGTGGGCTGGGTGGCCGACCACTTGGGCCCGCGCTGGGCGCTGGGGGTGGGAGCAGCGTCGGGAATACTGGCGGCGGGCGTGGCGGTTTACACGTTGAGGCGGCGGTTGCATCAACGTCAGGCGGTCAGCGTGCCAACCCGCGATTAACCTTGCTGCACCGGCATCAGCTTTCGGTGGGGATAATGTCGACAGGCTCTGCTTGCAACTTCAGCCGGTCCGCTTTGCTGATGTATTTAGGCTTACTTTTGGGCGCCAATTTGGCACTGGCTTTTTTGGCGTTGGCTTTTAACAGCTGGTTTATCTTTTTACGACGGTTCATAACGGTCCACCCGGTGTTTAAGCGGCTAATGATATCAGCTTAAAACCGCAGGCCTGGTTGTGCCGTGCATGACGCTGCGCAGCGGCATGGGTTTCCTGGCGGTCGACTAACCTAACGCAGCCCTCGTTTCACGCAATATTTCTTCGGACAGCTGCGGGTCATCGACGGCGCGGGCCAGGATGATTGCGCCTACCATGCGGGTCATATGCTCAATGGCCTGGCGCCGGGTGTTACGCTTTTTGGCCGCGACCAAGGGCGCGGCCATGATTTCAATCATGCGTTTGACGTGGCGCGTGAAGGTGGGCTGCACCGACGGCGCTCTTGCGACTTCAGGCCCCAAGGCGGCCATCAAACAGCCAACGCCAGTGTTATCACGGTGTGCTTCAGAGAGGTATTCGAGCAGGTAGGCCTGCATGAGTTCGACCGAGCCCTTGGCGTCCTCCATGGTGGCCAGCGCCTTGGAGGACGCGTCACTCAGGCTTTTGGTGATCAGGTCGTCCTTGGATTCAAAGTGGTGATAGAACGTGCCATGGGTCAGCCCGGTGGCTTTCATGATTTCACTGACACTGACGCCCGAAAAACCGTGCTCGCGAAACAGGATGGACGCTTGCTGCAGGATTTTTCGGTTTTTTTCTGCGGTTTCTTCAGCGGGATAACGCATAGCGGCGCTGAGCCCCCATGAACAGGTGTGTGAGGGCGATGAGTCTACCCAGTGGGCCAGGCTGAAGAAAGTAGGCGCAGACCTGCATCGCGCTGAAAGCGCCTTGCCCCTGGGGCGTGATGGGCGTTACTCGGGCTCGTCCAGGGCCGCCTCTTCATGCAGCCAACGGATGAATTCCCTGACCGGCGCGCGTTTGATGGCCGCGGGTGAATAGATGATGTAGTACGCCGACTCAGTCGTCAGTGTGTGCGTAAACGGTCGAACCAGACGCCCCGCCGCCAAGTGCCCTGCCACTAGGGCAAGTCCGCACAGCGCCACCCCTTGACCGTCTATCGCAGCCTGGGTGAGGACGTTGGTGTCATCGATGATCACCCCGGTGTCGGCCCGCACACAGGTGGCCTGCGCGTGGGTTAACCATTGGCGCCAGCCGTGGTGGTCAAAGTCGTGCAACAGGGCGTGACGGCTCAGGTCTTGGGGAGTCGATAAGGACGGTGATTGCGCCAACAAGGCGGGGCTGCACACCGGGGTAAACGCCAGCCCCATCAAGCGTTCGGCGACCACGCCCGGCCAGTCGCCCGCGCCCCAACGTATCGCCAGATCAAGCTCGTCACCGAGCTGACGCGTGCGCTGCACCGAGTGGTGCAGACGCAAGTCGACCCCGGGATGTTGCGCCCAGAACCGGCCCAATCGGGGTGACATCCAGTTGGCGCCAAACGAAGACTCCAGGCCCACCGTTAACGAACGGCTGCCCTGTTTGGTTTGGATAGCGCTGACCGTCTCGGCGATTTGCTCAAGCGCAGCCTGGACCACTGGCAACAACTGGTGCCCCTCATCGGTGAGGCGCAGTTTGCGGATCATGCGCTCAAACAGGGGCACCCCCAGGTAGTGCTCCAGCAATTTGATCTGGTGACTCACCGCGCCCTGCGTGACATGAAGCTCCTCTGCCGCGCGCGTGAAACTCAGGTGCCGAGCAGCGGCTTCAAAACCACGTAACAGGTTCAGCGGTGGAAGGCGCAGGCTCATTGCACGGCTCCATGGATCAATTGGACTAATGCATCAGATGAGAATTGGTGGTTTGTCAGAGGGATTGGGGACGATGAAAATTCATCTGTAGACCCCGATCAAAAAAGGAATATGCCGCTATGCAGCACCCTTCGCAAACGCCCCCAATGAAGCCGACCTTTACCGCGTTCACCGAATCCACCGCGCAAGATTGGCACATAATCGAAAAGCTGTGTGACGACTACGAGCGAGGGCTGGCGGACCGTATTTTGGCCAACCTGCAAACCTTGAAAGGCAGCACCCTGGGCTTTCCCGTCGACCGCTACGTGCATTCCTTGCAGGCAGCAACGCGCGCGCTGCGCGACGGCGCGGACGAGGAGACGGTGGTGTGCGTGCTGCTGCATGACATTGGCGATGACATAGCCCCTTACAACCACGGTGAACTCGCGGCGGCCGTCCTCAAGCCGTATATCTGCGCCGAGAATCACTGGATGTTGTCCAAGCACGCTATTTTCCAAGGCTATTACTATTTTCATCACATCGGCCGCGACCGGCACGAGCGGGACAGATACCGGGGCCATCCTGCATTTGAGCGCACGGCCAGGTTCTGCGAGTGCTGGGACCAGACCGCCTTCGACCCCAGCTACGACACCCTGGCGCTGGAGCACTTCGAACCCATGGTGCGCCGAATCTTCGCGCGCCCGTCCTACGGCGGCGCCAAGGCGTTTGCCTAGGTGCTCACAACTCGCAAGGTGCAGCGATGCGTACAGGCTCACACCCCGTTATCCACTTGCCCAAAGGTATCCGCTCCCGGCACATCCAGGGCGTCAACGGCCTGGACATGCATATGCTTGAAGCAGGCATCGCGGACCCAAACCGCCCCTGCATCTTGCTTCTGCATGGTTTTCCGGAACTGGCCTACAGCTGGAGAAGTGTTCTGCTCAAACTTGCCGACGCGGGCTTCTACGCCATCGCCCCGGATCAAAGGGGCTACGGGCGCACCACCGGCTGGAGCGCAGCGTATGAAGACGACCTGAAACCTTTCTACCTATTGAACCTGGTGCGCGATGCCATAGCGTTGCTGAACGCACTGGGCCGCAGCAGCGTCGCAGCCGTCATCGGCCATGATTTTGGCGCGCCAGTGGCCGCCTACTGTGCATTGATCCGTCCAGACCTGTTCCACTCGGTGATGTTGATGAGTGCCCCCTTTGAAGGGCCACCGTCTCTCACACGCCCAGCCCAGAACACGATCGATGAGCCAGGCATTGCCGAACAACTCGCTCGACTGTCGACCCCGAAAAAGCATTACCAACACTATTTCTGCACCCGCGACGCCAATCACGACATGCTCAACTCCAAGCAAGGATTGCCAGCATTCCTGCGCACCTATTTTCACGGCAAAAGTGGCGACTGGGCCGCCAATGCGCCCTCCTCCTTGAGCGAATGGTCACCCACCGAACTGCTCAAACTGCCGCCGTACTACCTCATGGAGCTGCACGAAGGAATGCCCGAAGCCATCGACGCCTGCACCCCCTCGACGGCCGAGGCGCAGGCGTGCCAATGGCTGAACGAACAGGACCTGGCTTTTTTTGCCCAGGAATTCGGCAGGACCGGCTTTCAAGGGGGCCTGAACTGGTACAGATGCAGCTTTGCAGAGGAACAGGAAAACGAACTGCGCCTGTTCGCCGGACGTACGATCGATGTGCCTTCCTGCTTCGTATATGGAGAGAAGGACTGGGGCGCGTTCCAGTCGCCTGGCGCGCTGCAGGTGATGCGAGGTAGGGCGTGTACTGATATGCGCTTTGTTGAAGCGATTGCGGGGGGTGGTCATTGGGTTCAGCAAGAGAACGCGCAGGCGGTCGTGGAGGCGATTTTGAGGTTTTTGAAGGGGATGGGGTGAGGTCGCTGGTGAAAGGTCCAAAGTCCCGCAAAAGTCACGCGCATGAAAAAGGCCAATGCTCTGAGCATTGGCCTAAGTCATTGAAAAATATGGTCG
>NZ_JBSVWN010000074.1:0-25129 GCF_054071325.1 Pseudomonas sp. SDO5215_S409
CCATCAAATCGGCGTTCTTGTTTCTGTCTTTCCCGGGATTCCGTGAAGAACCAAATTTAAGGGGGTACTGCTCTTGGTACAGCAGTGGTACGGAGAACTCCAGTACGCTTAGATCGTCCCCCATCTTTGCTTCCCAGCCCCGCTTGCCAAAAACATCGAAGAGCCAAGCGCTAGCATCGCGAGAGCGCTCGCCGCTGGTGTAGCAGAAGCTGAGGTGGTCGTCTTCATCCATTGCCCCCATCATTTCGCGCAGAGGCTTGGTTTCAGCATAAGTGGTCAGTGGCTTTCCCTGCGGAGGTTCTTCACGCCATAGCCAAGCCAAGTTGGGCTCAGCGCAGCGCTTGAACTCGTCGAAACACCGGCTTAGTGCTTCGCGTACCAGAGAGGTCTGGGCCTCCTTGAAATAGAGTGTGCCGCGCAGGCAAAGCACGGCACCAATATAGTCCTCGCGACCGCCTTTCATCAGCAAGTTGCCGGGAATTTCCAATAGATGCGGTGGCCTGCAGAGCTCTTCGGCCAGGTTGAATTCAGGCTCCATAAATTTCCCTCTGGATCAGGCGCAAACTTCATCTCCACGACTTGCTTGATGTTGTCCTGAGTCGGCGGGCTACTCCTATAGGCGTTCAGAAAGGGTAGTGGTGGCATCCAGATGGGGCTCGTTGTTGAGTAACTTTTCACGCCAGGCGGGTATATCGGCCTCATCGACATCCAGCCGTTTCAGCCATTGGTCAGCCGACCAGCCGACTAGCCGTAATTCACCGTCGTGAGAGTTACCGTGCAACGAACCCACGGTGTCGTAGCGGATACCTTTGAGTGCATGGTTTAGCAGCACGTAGGCTGCAGGCTTTGGATCTTCAGTATCACCGCCGAGGTACGGGTAAGCGCCAGCCTGGATGACCACGCCGCTACCGTACTCATAGACCGCGAAGTGACTGGGGGGTAGTTGCGCACGTAACGCGTCCAGACCGCCGACTAAATCCAGACGTGCTTGGTCAAGTACGGTCAGCCAACTGACGGTCTTGATTTTTGCAAGTTTGAATTTAGGTCTATTGGCTAACAACGCTGCCGTTCCAATATCCAACCCTGGCATACGAGCGGCCATAAACGCCTCGGTCGGCTCGTTATTGCTCCGGTTTATTACAGAAAGATTGAAACTATGCCCGGCGTATCCTTGTTCCGCTGATATTCGACGCGCCGAATCAAGGAATAAGCGTAGGAAACTTAGTGGGTTCTGCTCCTGATAGAGAAGTGGCACTGAGAACTCCAGCACGCTCAGATCATCGCCCATCTTCGCTTCCCACCCCCGCTGGCCAAAAATGCTAAACAACCAGGCGCTGGCATCATTGGATTGCTTGCCGCTGAGGTAATAAAAGCTGAGATCGTCGTCCTCATCCATTACGTTCATCATCTCTCGCAACGGCTTGGCGTCGTTATAAGTCGACAGTGGTTTCCCTACGCGGGGATCCTCACGCAATAGCCAAGTGAGATTGGGCTCGGCCAGGCGTTTGAAGTCGTCGAAGCACTGACACAATGCCTCTCGGACCAAAGGGGTATGGGCATCTTTAAAATACAGCGTTCCACGCAGGCAGAGCACGGCGCCGATATAGTCCTCGCGACCGCCTTTCATCAGCAAGTTGCCGGGCATTTCCAATAGATGCGGTGGCTTGCAGAGCTCTTCGGCCAGGTTGAATTCAGGCTCCATAAATTTCCCTCTGGATCAGGCGCAAACTTCATCTCCACGACTTGCTTGATGTTGTCCTGAGTCGGCGGGCTACTCCTATAGGCGTTCAGAAAGGGTAGTGGTCGCATCCAGGTGGGGCTCGTTGTTGAGTAACTTTTCACGCCAGGCGGGTATATCGGCCTCATCCACATCCAGCCGTTTCAGCCATTGGTCAGCCGACCAGCCGACTAGCCGTAATTCACCGTCGTGAGAGCCGCCGTGGAGCGAGCCGACGGTGTCGTAGCGGATGCTTTTGAGCGCTTGGTTCAATACGACATAGGCTGCGGGTTTCGGATCTTCTGCATCGCCGCCCAGCGACGGATAAGCACCCGCCTGGATGATGATGCCGTTACCGTACTCATAAAATGCGAAGTGGCTGGCGGGGAGTTGCGCACGTAATGCGTCCAGACCGCCGACTAAATCCAGACGTGCTTGGTCGAGTACGGTCAGCCAACTGACGGTCTTGATTTTTGTGGGTTTAAACTCGGGGATATTAGCCAGCAGGGCGGCTGTGCCGACATCCAGCCCGGGCATTCGAGCGGCCATGAAGGCTTCGGTGGGCTCGTTGTCATCCCGTTTTGTTACGCAAAGATTGAAGGCGTGCCCGGCGTATCCCTGCTGTGCTGCTAGTCGGCGCGCAGCATCAAAGAATAGCTTCAGGAAAGCGACTGGGTTTTGTTCCTGATATATCAGCGGGACTGAAAACTCCAGCACGCTCAGATCGTCCCCCATCTTCGCTTCCCACCCTCGCTGTCCAAAAAGATCGAAAAGCCATGCGCCAGCATCATTGGATTGCTGGCCGCTGGTGTAGGAAAAACTTAAATCGTCATCCTCATCCATTGCTTCCATCATTTCTCGCAAGGGCTTGGCGTCACTATAGGCCGTAAGCGGCTTGCCCTGAGGGGGTTCCTCGCGCCAGAGCCAGGTAAGATTGGGCTCGGCGAGGCGTTTAAAGTGATCAAAGCACTGGCAGAGCGCCTCGCGGACTAAAGGTGTATGGGCATCCTTGAAGTAAAGTGTTCC
Organism: Pseudomonas sp. SDO5215_S409; assembly: GCF_054071325.1. Lineage (NCBI taxonomy): Bacteria > Pseudomonadati > Pseudomonadota > Gammaproteobacteria > Pseudomonadales > Pseudomonadaceae > Pseudomonas > Pseudomonas sp. SDO5215_S409. The sequence continues at coordinate 2,744 of NZ_JBSVWN010000074.1, forward strand.
ACGTAAGCAAAGTACTGCGCCGATGTAATCCTCTCGACCGCCTTTCATCAGCAAGTTGCCGGGCATTTCCAATAGATGCGGTTGCTTGGAGAGCTCTTCGGCCAGATTGAATTCAGGTTTCATAAATTTTCCTCTGAATCAGTGCGCAGGGATCATGGGCCGCGCAGAGCGACCACGCGTCACAAGAAACATCACGCCCGTAGCGATGGCAGCGGCCCAACCCATCTCCTCCACTGGCACCTTGGATTGTTGGTCTTCCCGGCTACAGTCGCATTCGGTGGACGCCATCGAGACAACATTATTTCGATTGCCTGCAATCCTTGCATAGGCTTGGGTCTGTCTCAGGTTTTTTGGATCAGGCGGAAACTTCATCTCCACAACTTGCTTGATGTTGTCCTGAGTCGGCGGGCTGCCCGGGTTCTTGACGATCACTACATCGGGCCGGCGAATCATCCCCTTTCCCTGCTTGAACGGCGGATGCTCCGGATCCTCATCCCAATACTTCTTGATCCACCCCGGTATCCAGCCGTGAGGATTACTGCCCGTCTCACTGTCCAGAATCGGCTGTGGCGGGTTCTTGGTCATGTCGTAACTGACCTCGGCCTTGTACGGGCTGCGGCCCTGGAGGATTTCATCCAGTTCCCCCAGTCGCTGAGCCACGCAGGACTGCTTGAGGTTCTTGCCATCGCGGCTGATGTTGGGCGTGCTGCTGCAATAGCAGACCGCCGAGCACAGCACCTTTTTGTCCTGCGGATCGAGCTTGGGTTCCAGGATGCCAACGGCGTTGGTAGTACCGCCCGGGCTCATGCTGCCTCGCGAAAGGCCTGAATCACTCATGCCTCATCCCCTTGCACCAGATCGATGTGGATCGTCTGCGAGGCATCGTGGTTGACCCACGAGGTCATGCCTTGCGTGTCTGTGGTGCTGAACGCGCTCCAGCCGCCGCTGGACCAGAGCTTGACCTTGCGGCCGCTCACCGGTTTACCCGTTTCCTGATCGATCAGTTGAAAGCGCCCGGAATAGGGGCTCATGGGCGTAATGGGTGTGAACGGGGTCGGTGTGAACACATCGCCGATGATGATGGTGCCTGACCCGCCGATAACCACGTTGGCGTGATCACCTGCGCTGTCTAGCGTCGCGGCACGTTGACCGTTGATGAAAACAGTCGATGAAAGCCCCGAGGTCAGTCGGCTACCGCAGGCTGTCTCATCGCCTTCGCGTGCTGCTGGCAGGCCATCGAATAGGACGTCAGGAGAGCCTTTGACGATGGGGTTGTTGCCGTGCCCTGAGGTTGGGCAAGCGGTGGGATCGGTAACGCGGGCGGCTGGTTTTCCACTCATGATGCATGTCCCTGCAAGAATGTCTGGAAGCCCAGAAAATGTGCTGCGCGCTAAAGCTTCAGGACTGCGGTGGCGCCTTTCCTGGACATTTGCGCCGCAGAGTATCACACGCAATGGATCCACCCAGTCGCCCTGCCTCCCTCGCCCGTGGCGCGGTCAATACACCCTGCGCATAAAGTGAACACCCTCGTCCGCCAGCGCCACCTTTTAGCGCGTCGCAATTAGACAAGCCTCTGCCAGCCCCCACGCCGTGCCTTGGGTGACAGACTTTTCCTACGCAAAGCCTGCTCCTTCCCACAAGTGCTACCGATCTGCTCACACATTCGACCCAGGCTTATTCGTACGGGGTTTTCGACCCCTATTCCCCACGCGATGCGCGGGCTTATATAGACGGGTCAACAGGTCGTTTTCAGGAGTTATTGAATGCGCATTCAACTTTAGGCATGGCATTTGCTCTATCAATTCAAAGCCCTCGCTCCAGTGGACGTTGCTTGAAAAGGAGTTGAGCGCAATAACAAGAGCCTCGCCTGAGGCCATCACCCGCTTGTGTGAGGAGATACCGCGATGACGTCGTTCAACTCCGGGGCCCAACCCCAGAACCGTGCGCCTCAATCCATCGGCTTTTTGCTGCTGGACAATTTCACGCTGATTTCCCTGGCCTCCGCAGTTGAACCCCTGCGCATGGCCAACCAATTGTCCGGCCGCGAGCTGTATCGCTGGACAACCCTGAGTGTCGACGGCAACCAGGTGTGGGCCAGCGACGGCCTGCAAATCACCCCCGATGCCTCCATGCACAAAGCCCCGGCGCTGGACACGGTGATCGTGTGCGGCGGTGTGGGTATCCAGCGCACCGTGACCCGTGAGCATGTGTCGTGGCTGCAAAGCCAGGCGCGCCAGTCGCGCCGCCTGGGGGCGGTGTGCACCGGCAGTTGGGCGCTGGCGTGCGCGGGCTTGCTCGACGGCTTTGATTGCAGCGTGCACTGGGAATGCCTGGCGTCGATGCAGGAAGCTTTCCCGCGGGTGTCCATGAGCACCCGCCTGTTCACCCTCGACCGCAACCGCTTCACCAGCTCGGGCGGCACCGCGCCGCTGGACATGATGCTGCACCTGATCAGCCGCGACCACGGCCGTGAACTGTCGGCGGCCATCTCCGAGATGTTTGTGTACGAGCGCATCCGCAACGAACAGGACCACCAGCGCGTACCGCTCAAGCACATGCTGGGCACCAACCAGCCCAAGTTGCAGGAAATCGTCGCGCTGATGGAAGCCAACCTGGAAGAGCCGATCGACCTGGATGAACTGGCGGTGTACGTGTCGGTGTCGCGCCGCCAGCTGGAGCGGTTGTTCCAGAAGTACCTGCACTGCTCGCCGTCGCGCTACTACCTCAAGTTGCGCCTGATTCGGGCGCGGCAGTTGCTCAAGCAAACGCCGATGTCGATCATCGAAGTGGCGTCGGTGTGCGGGTTTGTGTCCACGCCGCACTTCTCCAAGTGCTATCGCGAATACTTCGGCATTCCGCCACGCGATGAGCGCGTGGGCTCCAACACCGCCCAGCAGGTGGCGATGATGCCGATTCCGCAGGCGCTGGTGTTGTCACCGCTGTCGGGGCCGCTGTCGGCGTTGAGCCAGGCGCGCAATGAGTCGACGTTTGCCAGTGTGAGGCTCTAACCAGGCGCACTCCGTGAGGGCGTTTGGGGCGGCTGCGCAGCGGCCCCAGCGCCTTCACACAGCACCTGTTGGGCGCCTGGTTCAGGTGTTTGAGCTTTGCTTGAACTGCACCAGCGCTGGCAGCAGCTGTTTGTCGATGGCCTGGCGTACGGCCGGCAGAATTGTCGCGCTGCCGGTGTACAGTTGCTCGACCATGCCCTTGAGCGCCTTGGCCCGCGCTTCGCTCAAACCGCGCACCGCGCATTCACACGCCTGTTCGGCGGTCGCGCTGCTGGACACTTCAAAACCCAGCGAGCGCAGCTGGTTCAGCAGGTCGTGCTGGTCAATCAGATCCGCGTGCATCATGGCCTTTATCCTTGTTGGGAACGTACCCGATTCTGGTAGGCCACTGGCCGGTCGGCAAGGGCTGAATGCGCGGATGTCTGCGACACCTATGAGCAGGTCGTTTTCGGCTAACTTGGCGCCCGGCGTTGTGTGCACACTGGTTTGAAGCCAGCAGCTTGACGGTTTGGTCACCCTCGGGTTGCGACGCTCACACAAAGCACTCTGCCTCGATCCCGTCACGGCTGGATCGGGGCTTTTTTTGCGCCTAGCGTTGCAGCACGAGGATGCGCGACAGCAGTTCGTCGCGGTCGATGTAGCAGCCCTGGAAGTGCCGCGCGCCGCTGGCGGGGTCGAACGCGTTGCGCGCATGCAGGGTGCGGCGATTGTCAAAGCACCAGAGCTCGCCCGCATTCAGGCGCTGCACCTGCTGAAAGCGCGCCTGGCGCGTCATCGTGATAAAGCGCCGGTACGCCCGGTACAGCAGGGGCATGTCCGCCACCGACGCTTCAAACGGCCCGCGCAAGAAGTTGGCCATGCGGATCTCTGCCACCTCGCCCAGGGCGTCCAGCGCGATGATCGGTGCCAGGCGGCGGTAGTCGCTGTGGCGGTCCTTGTTGCGAAACTCCACGGGGATGTCACACAACGCTCCAAACGCCTCGGGGTCTTCTTCGCGCAGGGCGTGGGCGATGGCAAACCCGTCGACAAAAATACTCTCGCCGCCGGTGGCGTCGTTCACCAGGCAATGCAGAAATTGCAGGCCCGGTTGCAACTCGCGGGTGGGCAGGTCGGTGTGCAGCGGCAGGTTGAAGGCGGTGTAGGCGTTGCTGTCGGCATCGGCCTTGGACTGCACGTTGAACAGCACACCAAAGTTGCTTTCGCGGATGAACGCGATGCGCTTGGCAATCACGGCCAGCGAGCCCGGCTCGGTGGGCACGCCGCGCAGTTGCGTCAGGCCGCTGTCGCGCAGGACCAGCAGCCATTGCAGCAGGGTGTCCGGGTTTTCCATCACGGCCGCATAGTCGAACACCGGCAGTGTGAAGGTGCTGTCCCACAACCGGGAGGTGGGCCTGGCGGCCCGGTGTTCGGCGCGGGACGCGTCGTCATAGGCGTGGGCGCGCAGCCAGCCTGGGTCGTATTGGCTGCGATGGCCGCCGTGCCATCGCACGCTGAGCAAGCCCTGTTCGATCTGCGCGCTGTCGGCGCTGAGGTCGGCGCCCACATCGACAATTTCCAGCACCTGCTCGCGGGTCACGCTGTACACGCATTCGGGGCACGGGCAGTTGTCCCGCAGCCATTGATGGTGGAACGGGCTTACCCGGCCGTCGGCCCAGGTCACGCGCACGTGATCGGGCTCTACCTGCACGCCGGCCAGGTCGCTGATCAACGGGTAGGTAAGAAAATCGGCGACAGCGGCGGCGGTTTGCATGGCGGGGTCCTTATTTTTGTGGGGGCAGTCCAATGACCCGGCCGAGCAGGGCGGGGCGGGGCAGGTCCGCTTGTTCGGCGCTGATGCGCGCGAGTGTGGCGGCGACGGCTTCGCTGAACGGCGCCGAGTGCGGCCCGGCCAGGTCGACGTGCAGCAGCATTTGTTCGTTGCCGGCCAGCTCCTCTGCGTCGCCCACCCGGTGCAGGCTGTGGTAGAGGTGCAGGCGCTTGCGGTCGTGGGCGATGAGTTGGGTGTGCACTTCTACATCGGTGTTCAGTTTCACTTCGTGCAGGTAATTGAGATGCAGTTCCAGGGTGAACAGCGAGTGACCGCTGGCGTCACGGTTCTCGCTGGTCAGGCCCAGGGTGTCCATCAGCGCGTCGGTGGCGTAGCTGAAGATCAACAGGTAGAAGGCGTCGCGCAGGTGGCCGTTGTAGTCGACCCACTCGGGAAGGATTTTGGTGGTGTAAGTCGTCAGTGCAGGCATGTCGGCAATTCCGGGCAGGTACTCGGTCAAGGGTGGGCGTGGGGCCTGCCCGCGATGACGGCGCTCAATGGCCGCGCAGTCGCAGGCAAGCCGGTTGCCCACACGATCAACAGCGGTTATTCGGCGAAGCTCATGCCGTGTTTTTCCTTGGTGGTTTTCACCGCTTCCAGTACTGCCAACAGGCAGTCATCACGGTAGCGCTCCAGCGCCGAAATGCTGTGGGCGCCCAACTGGTCGCGGGTGCCGTCGACCACATCGTCGATCAACTGGTCGGTCAGCTCGGGGGCGGGCAGGTAGGTCCACGGCAATTGCAGCGCCGGGCCGAATTGCGCCATGAAGTGACGCATGCCCGCATCGCCACCGGCCAGGGTGTAGGTCAGGAACGTGCCCATGAACGACCAGCGCAAACCGGCGCCAAAGCGGATCGCGTCGTCGATCTCGCCGGTGGTCGCCACGCCGTCGTTGACCAGGTGCAGCGCCTCGCGCCACAGCGCTTCAAGCAGGCGGTCGGCGATAAAACCAGGGACTTCCTTGCGCACATGCAGCGGGCGCATGCCGAGGGACTCGTACACGGTGATCGCCGCTTGAATCGCTTCGGGCGCGGTGTGCTGGCCGCCCACCACTTCCACCAGTGGCAGCAGGTACACCGGATTGAACGGGTGGCCCACCACGCAGCGTTCCGGGTGGGTGGCGCTTTCATAGAACTCGCTGGGCAACAGGCCCGAGGTGCTGGAGCCGATCAGGGCGTCGGGCTTGGCGGCGGCGCTGATCTGGCGGTGCAGTTGCAGCTTGAGCTCCAGGCGTTCGGGGGCGCTTTCCTGGATGAAGTCGGCGTCTTTCACGCAGGCTTCAATCGTGTCGACAAAGCGCAGGCGCGCTTGCGAGGCGCCGGGGGCCAGACCTTGTTTTTCCAGGGCGCCCCAGGCATTGGCGACGCGTTTGCGCAAGGCGGCTTCGGCGCCGGGGGCCGGGTCCCAGGCAACCACGTCCAGGCCGTGGGCGAGGGCGCGGGATACCCAGCCGCTGCCGATGACGCCACTGCCCAGAGCGGCGAAGGTTTTGATTTCAGTGATAAAGCGCATAGTCATTTCCCAGAGTGTTCGCCGTGATTAACCGCGTGTGGCCAAGCCCATTTTTACCCGCCCTTCGGCCGGGGTCAGGACGCGGGCGCCCAGGCGGCTGAGGATCTCGCTGGCGCGTTCCACCAGTTGGCCGTTGGTGGCCAGCACGCCTTTGTCCAGCCACAGGTTGTCTTCCAGCCCGACCCGCACGTTGCCGCCCAGCAGCACGGCTTGCGCGGCCATGGGCATTTGCATGCGGCCAATCCCGAAGCCCGCCCACACGGCGTCGGCCGGTAGGTTGTCGACCATGGCTTTCATGGTGGTGGTGTCGGCCGGGGCGCCCCATGGGATGCCCAGGCACAGTTGGAACAGCGGGTTGTCCAGCAGGCCTTCTTTCATCAACTGCTTGGCGAACCACAGGTGGCCGGTGTCGAAAATTTCCAGCTCGGCTTTTACGCCCAGCTCTTGAATGCGTTTGGCGCCCGCGCGCAGTTGCGCCGGGGTGGAGACGTAAATGGTGTCGCCGTCGCCGAAGTTCAGGGTGCCGCAGTCCAGCGTGCAGATCTCCGGCAGCAACGCTTCCACGTGGGCCAGGCGGGTCAGCGGGCCGACCAGGTCGGTGTTGGGGCCGAACTCCATGGGGTGTTCGCCGCCGCCGATCTCCAGGTCGCCGCCCATGCCGGCGGTGAGGTTGACGATGATGTCCACGTCCGCTTCGCGGATGCGCTCCATCACTTCACGGTAAAGCGCTACATCGCGGCTGAATTTGCCGGTGTCGGGGTTGCGCACATGGCAGTGCACCACGGTGGCACCGGCCTTGGCGGCCTCCACCGCGGCTGCGGCGATTTGTTTGGGGGTGACCGGGACGTGTGGGCTACGGCCGGCCGTGTCGCCAGCACCGGTGAGTGCGCAGGTGATGATGACGTCGTGGTTCATGAGGCAGGTTCCTTACAGGCGTGATGGCTAGGCGTAGGGGGGCCGTTCGCGGCTGCAGGCAGCCGCGAAACGGTGATCGGAAAAGGTTATTTGCTGCTCAGTTGCAGGTTGTCCGCCGCCGGTTTGCCGTCAAATGTGGTGACGCCTTCCAGCCAGCGCTGCTTGTCTTGCGGGTGGTCCTTGAGCCACTGCTTGGCAGACTCCAGCGCGTCCTTGTGGTCCAGCAAAGGCTGCATCATCCGGCTCTCGTCGGCGGCGGTGAAGGTCAGGTTGGTCAGCAGCTTTTGCACGTTGGGGCACTGCTGGGCGTAGGTCGGCGCGGTGACGGTCCACACGGTGGCCTTGCCCTCGTTGGGGCCCAGGGCGTCGTCGCTGCCGGTGAGGTAGGTCATGGCCACGTTGACGTTCATCGGGTGCGGCGCCCAGCCGAAGAACACCACGGCTTCCTTGCGGCGCACGGCGCGGTCCACGGCGGCGAGCATGCCGGCTTCGCTGGACTCCACCAACTGGAACTTGCCCAGGCCGAACTGGTTCTTGGCGATCATCGCCTTGATCTGCGTGTTGGCGCCCGAGCCTGGTTCGATGCCGTAGATCTTGCCGCCCAGTTCCTTGTCGAACTTGGCGATGTCGGCAAAGGTTCTCAGGCCCTTGTCGGCCAGGTAGGTGGGCACGGCGAGGGTGGCGCGGGCGTCTTCCAGGGACGGTTTGTCGAGCACCGTGACTTGCTTGGCTTCCACGAACGGGTTGATGGTCTGGGTCATCAGCGGGTTCCAGTAGCCCAGGAACAGGTCCAGGCGCTGGTCGCGAATACCGGCAAAGATGATTTGCTGGGACGCGCTGGTTTGTTTGGTCTTGTAGCCGAGGCCGTCGAGCAGTACTTGGGTCATGGCGCTGGTGGCGATCACGTCGGTCCAGTTCACCACGCCCATGCGCACGTTCTGGCAAGACGCCGCATCGGCTGCCAGTGCATTCGTGCTCAAGATGGCGCTGACGCTGAGTGCAAGCACACAGCGGCTGATCAGTCGGTTCATGGTGGAGCCCCTCGGCAGGTTGTTATTGTGGGTTTGGGCGTCTTTGTGCGCCGTGAGGCCACGTTACGCAGCTTCAGGGCCCATAAAACGCACGGCGGCGACCCGCTCTTGCACTGCAGCGACCTGTGCCCTTGAATCGCCGGTTGAACTGGCGTATCACAGTGCCCACGCTGCCCGTCCTACGAGAGCGCCACCATGTCCCAGGATTTCTACTTTCTGCTGATGCCGGGCTTCTCGGTCATCGGCTTTATCTCCGCCCTCGAACCGCTGCGCGTGGCCAACCGCTTTCGCGGCGAGCTGTACCGCTGGCACGTGCTGAGCGCCGACGGCGGCGCGGTGCTGGCGAGCAACGGCATGTCGGTCAACGCCGACGCGGCACTGGAGCCTCTGAAAAAAGGCGCGACCCTGCTGGTGGTCGCAGGCTTTGAACCCTTGCAGTTCGCCACCCCGGCCCTGGAACACTGGCTGCGCCGCCTCGACCACGACGGCGTGACCCTGGGCGCCATCGACACCGGCGCCTACGTGCTCGCCCACGCAGGCCTGCTGGATGACCACCGCCTGACCCTGCACTGGGAAGCCATCGATGCGTTCAAGGAGTCCTACCCGCACCTGACCGTCACCCAGGAGCTGTTTGAAATCGACCGCCGCCGCATCACCTCGGCGGGCGGCACTGCGTCCATCGACCTGATGCTCGACCTCATCGCCCAGGCCCACGGCCCGGAGCTGGCGGTCCAGGTGTCCGAACAATTCGTGCTTGGGCGCATCCGCCCGCGCAAAGACCACCAACGCATGCAAATCGCCACGCGCTACGGCATCAACAACAAAAAGCTGGTGCAGGTGATCGGCGAGATGGAACAACACACCGAACCGCCGTTGAGCACGCTGGCGCTGGCGGAAGCGATCAAGGTGACGCGTCGGCAATTGGAGCGCCTGTTCCGGCTGCACCTGAACGACACGCCGAGTAATTTTTACCTGCGCCTGAGGCTGGAAAAAGCCCGGCAGCTGCTGCGCCAAAGCGACATGAGCGTGTTGGAAGTGAGCATTGCGTGCGGGTTCGAGTCGCCGTCGTATTTCACCCGCAGTTACCGGGCGCGGTTTGCCAAATGCCCACGGGAGGATCGGCGACGGGAGGTGGTTTGACGGGGGAGGCTGCGTAGCGTTATCGGTGACGTAGCGCTTTGGCGGTTGGCTGCACGCTGGATACCACTCAATGGGGGCCGGCCGGTCCCCATTGAATCGCGGGGTGGCTTACTTCTTCACCAACGCCGAACACGCCGCCTTGTAAGCCTCGTGCTGATACTTGTTCAGTGTGGCGGGCAGGGCGAAGTCATGCTTCTTGCTCTGTGCATTGATGGTCTGCGGCGACAGCAGCGTCACATCCACCCCGTCCAGCAACTGCAGCACCCCTTCGATCTTGAACGTGGTGGGCCCACCGGCAAACTCGCCCTTCTTGCTGCGCTTTTTGATCGCGATGCGCTCGAGGGCGTTGTCCTGCACAAAGGCTTTCACCTGGGCGGCGAAGGTTTTGACGTTGGCCGCCTCGTCATCGTCTTCAAGGGCAATTTTCTTGGTGGCCAGGGCGACATGGCTCAGCGCCTGGTTATCCAGCGAGGCGACGGCGAGGATGGCTTCGCTGCCTTTGATTTCGATGCCGCAGACGTACATACAGTTCTCCAACGCCTAAAAGTGAGGTGACGATTTGGTTTATTTTTCTTTGGGCAAAAGAATACCCCTAAGCTCAAACAGTTTTTTTACGGTTTCACTCATGGGTTGCATTTGCGAAATTTCGATTTGAAGCTTTACGAGTGCTGCTTTTTTTAGCTCGATATCAAGTTCATTTAGCCGTTCGGAAGGTCCTTGGACTCTAACGGCCCAGCGCCTGAAGCCAAAGCAGAGGCAGAAGATGGCAAGCGGAATGTAGATGACTATGACGGTGTAAACCAGCAGGTTACTTTTAAATATGAATTTAATTATAGGGTTGTCCGGTTGTAATAGTTCCTCTTTTTTTGAGGCAGTGTCCGAGTTGATAGTTTCGAGGTTGCTTTCAAGTACTTTTTCAAGCACTGCTTTCTCGTCTTTGAAGCCGCTCGACCATTCAAGAACGTTCTGTTCCGGTTTGTCAGCCTTGAGAGAGGCGAGGCGTTTCTTGATTTTTTCAATGTCGTTTTTTACATGCTGCTTGTAAATGAACTCATCAGTGGATTGGTCTATGTTGTATTTCAAATAACTCAATGCAAGCAGTGCGGCAATAAGGCCAGCGCTTAACCACATGCCAAAAATGGCCATCAACTTGTATAAGTTATCGGTCGGCGGCGAGGGGAGCCATCCAAACATGGAATATTCATCCTTGAGTGTGAAAAAAGGGCTGCGGTCGGCGGCGCTAAATCCGCAGCTTGACGAGGTAGCTTAATGTTCTATGTCAGGAAATAGTCAGGCCGTCACTCCTGCCCAATCGACTCCAAAAACTCCGACCGCTCATCGCTCATCCGCGCCAGGCAATCGTTCTGCGCGATGGCATACGCCTTGCTGCCCGCCACCGCCGGGAAGGTGTCGACGGCGCAGTCGGCGTCTCGCAGTTTTTCCCACTTTTGCTGGGCATCTTTGAGGCGGGCGCTGATGTCGGCCAGTTGCGTCTTGTTGCTGGCATAGGTGCTGCCCATGCGGTCCAGCAGGCCTTGGTAGTTGTCCTTGAGCAACTGCTCGGCGGTGGTTTTGTTGTAGGTGGCGCATTCCAGGGTTTGTTTGTCGTTTTCGATACCGTCGCAGGGGGTGCGGTCGGTGTCTTCGGCGGCGTGTACGCCGGTTGCGATGAGTGCCAAAGCCAGGAAAATCGATTTCATTGCGCCGTCTCATATCAGGTAATGGGCAAATTCTGGCTCAAGCGTAGGACAAAGAACAGACGTGGCCAGGAGATGTCATGTTGGCCTTTGTCGCGGATTGACGCTTTCGGCAATTCCCCTGTCGTTTTTGCACCCGGCTCGTTCAGCCCTGGGGCATATGCTGGCCCCAAAGCGCCGGCACACGATTCGGCGCATGAATCGCCAACAAGGGGACGCCTGATGAGCCCAGCCGAACTGCACGCCGACAGCATCGTTATCGACGGGCTGATCATTGCCAAGTGGAACCGCGACCTGTTCGAAGACATGCGCAAAGGCGGCCTCACTGCCGCCAACTGCACCGTGTCGGTGTGGGAAGGTTTCCAGGCCACCATCAATAACATCGTCGCCAGCCAAGCCCTGATCCGCGAAAACAGCGACCTGGTGATCCCGGTGAAAACCACCGCCGATATCCGCAAGGCCAAGGAGCAGGGCAAGACCGGGATCATCTTTGGTTTCCAGAATGCCCATGCGTTCGAAGACCAACTGGGCTACGTGGAGATCTTCAAGCAGCTCGGCGTGGGCGTGGTGCAGATGTGCTACAACACCCAGAACCTGGTGGGCACCGGCTGCTATGAGCGTGACGGCGGCCTGTCGGGGTTTGGTCGCGAGATCGTCGGGGAAATGAACCGCGTCGGCATCATGTGCGACCTGTCCCACGTAGGCTCCAAGACCAGCGAAGAGGTCATCCTCGAATCGAAAAAGCCGGTGTGCTACTCCCACTGCCTGCCGTCCGGGCTCAAGGAGCACCCGCGCAACAAGTCTGATGAAGAACTCAAGTTCATCGCCGACCACGGCGGGTTTGTGGGCGTGACCATGTTTGCGCCGTTTCTGGCCAAGGGCATCGACTCCACCATCGACGACTACGCCGAAGCCATCGAATACACCATGAACATCGTGGGCGAGGACGCCATCGGCATCGGCACCGACTTCACCCAGGGCCATGGCCAGGATTTCTTCGAAATGCTGACCCACGACAAGGGCTACGCAAGGCGCCTGACCAGCTTTGGCAAGATCATCAACCCGCTGGGCATCCGCACCGTGGGCGAGTTTCCCAACCTCACCGAGACGCTGCTCAAGCGCGGCCACAGTGAGCGCGTGGTGCGCAAGATCATGGGCGAGAACTGGGTCAACGTCCTCAAGGACGTCTGGGGCGAGTAAGCCACCGCACGCCTGCGCAACCTCATCACAACGAATTTTTCTGGAGTTAAGTTTCCATGGCCAAGATCGCCCCGCAATTGCCAATTGAAGTCGACAGCGAAACCGGTGTCTGGACCTCCGATGCCCTGCCGATGCTGTACGTGCCGCGCCACTTTTTCGTCAACAACCACATGGGCGTCGAAGACGTATTGGGCAGCGAGGCCTACGCCGAGATCCTCTACAAGGCCGGCTACAAATCCGCCTGGCACTGGTGCGAAAAAGAAGCCGAATGCCACGGCCTGGAAGGCGTCGCGGTGTTCGAGCACTACATGAAGCGCCTGTCGCAGCGCGGCTGGGGCCTGTTCAAGATCCAGGACATCGACCTGGACAAAGGCACCGCCAGCGTCAAGCTGGAGCACTCGGCATTCGTGTACGTGTACGGCAAGGTCGGACGCAAGGTGGACTACATGTTCACCGGCTGGTTCGCCGGTGCAATGGACCAGATTCTCGCCGCCCGCGGCAGCCACCTGCGCACGGTGGCCGAGCAAGTCTATGGCGGCTCCGAAGAGGGCCACGACGACGGCCTGTTCACCGTCAAGCCGCTGTAAGTCGAGGACCCTGCCATGGCTTTCGAAGCAATGTTTGCGCCGATCCAGATCGGCAAGCTGACCATCCGCAACCGCGTGCTCAGCACCGCCCACGCCGAGGTGTATGCCACCGACGGCGGCATGACCACTGACCGCTACGTGAAGTATTACGAAGAGAAAGCCAAGGGCGGGATCGGCCTGGCCATCTGTGGCGGGTCGTCCAGCGTGGCCATCGACAGCCCGCAAGGCTGGTGGAAGTCGGTGAACCTGGCCGACGACCGCATCATCCCGCACTTTCAGAACCTGGCCGATGCCATGCACAAGCATGGCGCCAAGATCATGATCCAGATCACCCACATGGGCCGCCGCTCCCGCTGGGACGGCGAGCACTGGCCCACGCTGCTGTCGCCTTCGGGCATCCGCGAGCCGGTGCACCGTGCCACCTGCAAGACCATTGAGCCGGAAGAAATCTGGCGCGTGATCGGCAACTACGCCACCGCTGCGGCCCGCGCCAAGGCCGGGGGCCTGGACGGTGTGGAACTGTCGGCGGTGCACCAGCACATGATCGACCAGTTCTGGAGCCCGCGCGTCAACAAGCGCACCGATGAATGGGGCGGCAGTTTTGAAAACCGCATGCGCTTCGGTCTGGAAGTGCTCAAGGCCGTGCGCAAGGAAGTCGGCCCGGACTTTTGCGTGGGCATCCGTTTGTGCGGCGACGAATTCCACCCGGACGGCTTGTCCCACGAGGACATGAAGCAAATCGCCAAGTACTACGACGACACCGGCCTGCTCGACTTCATTGGCGTGGTGGGCTCGGGGTGCGACACCCACAACACCCTGGCCAACGTGATCCCCAACATGAGCTACCCGCCGGAGCCGTTCCTGCACCTGGCGGCGGGCATCAAGGAAGTGGTCAAGGCCCCGGTGCTGCACGCGCAGAACATCAAGGATCCGAACCAGGCCACGCGCATTCTGGAAGGCGGCTACGTGGACATGGTCGGCATGACCCGCGCCCACATCGCCGACCCGCACCTGATCACCAAGATCAAGATGGGCCAGGTCGACCAGATCAAGCAGTGCGTGGGCGCCAACTATTGCATCGACCGCCAGTACCAGGGCCTGGACGTGCTATGCATCCAGAACGCCGCGACATCCCGTGAATACATGGGCGTGCCGCACATCATCGAAAAATCCACCGGGCCCAAGCGCAACGTCGTGGTGGTGGGCGCAGGCCCGGCCGGGATGGAAGCGGCGCGGGTGGCCGCCGAGCGCGGTCATGCCGTGACCCTGTTCGAGAAAAAGGCGTTTATCGGCGGGCAAATCACCACCGCCTCCAAAGCCCCGCAACGCGACCAGATCGCCGGGATCACCCGCTGGTTCCAGCTGGAACTGGCCCGCCTGAACGTGGACCTGCGCCTGGGCGTGGCAGCGGATGCCGCCACCCTCCTGGACCTGCGCCCCGACGTGGTGGTGCTGGCCGTGGGCGGGCATCCGTTCCTGGAACAGAACGAACACTGGGGCGCCGCCGAAGGGTTGGTGGTCAGCAGTTGGGACGTGCTGGACGGCAAAGTGGCGCCGGGCAAAAACGTGCTGGTGTACGACACCATCTGCGAATTCACCGGCGTCTCGGTGGCCGACTTCCTGGCCGACAAGGGCAGCCAGGTCGAGATCGTCACCGACGACATCAAACCCGGCGTGGCGGTGGGCGGCACCTCGTTCCCCACCTACTACCGCAGCATGTACCCCAAGGAAGTGATCATGACCGGCGACATGATGCTGGAGAAGGTCTACCGCGAGGGCGACAAACTGGTGGCGGTGCTGGAAAACGAATACACCGGCGCCAAGGAGGAGCGGGTGGTGGACCAGGTGGTGGTGGAAAACGGTGTGCGCCCCGACGAAGAGCTCTACTACGCACTCAAGGGCGGCTCGCGCAACAAGGGCCAGATGGACATCGACGCGCTGTTTGCGATCAAGCCGCAGCCGTGCCTGAGCGAGGCGGGTGAGGGCTACTTGCTGTTTCGCATCGGCGACTGCGTGGCGCAGCGCAACACCCACGCCGCGATCTACGACGCCCTGCGCCTGTGCAAGGATTTTTAGACGCAGCCCTGATCGTTCCCACGTTCTGCGTGGGAATGTCGCCTTGGACGCGCAGCGTCCGCTCTTGGATCGTGACGCCGCGCGTCACCGGATGCATGCCCACCCATAGCGTGGGAGCGATCATTGCGGGAGCTTTACCATGTTAAACATTCTGCTTCCCATCCTGCTCTTCAGCGCCCTGGGCCTTGCGGTCCTGGGCGCCTTGCGCCGGGTGAGCATGTGGCGCCGCGGCCGGGCCTCCAAGGTCGATTGGCTGGGCGGCCTGCTGGCCATGCCCAAGCGCTATATGGTCGATTTGCACCACGTGGTCGCCCGCGACAAATACATCGCCAACACCCACGTGGCCACCGCGCTGGGCTTTGTGTCGTCGGCCTTGCTGGCGATCGTAGTGCACGGTTTTGGCCTGCATAACCGCCTCCTTGGCTACGCCTTGCTGCTGGCGTCGGTGCTGATGTTTGTCGGCGCCACGTTTGTGTACCGGCGCCGCCTCAACCCGCCGTCGCGCCTGTCCAAAGGCCCGTGGATGCGCTTGCCCAAAAGCCTCATGGCGTTTTCCGTGAGCTTTTTTGTGGTGACGTTGCCGGTGGCCGGACTCCTTCCGGAACACTTCGGCGGCTGGCTGCTCGCCGCGCTGCTGGGTGTGGGTGTGCTGTGGGGCGTGTCCGAAATGTTCTTCGGCATGACTTGGGGCGGCCCCATGAAACACGCCTTCGCCGGGGCCCTGCACCTGGCCTGGCACCGCCGCGCCGAGCGGTTCGGCGGTGGTCGTTCCACCGGGCTCAAACCGTTGGACCTGGCCGATACCACCGCGCCGCTGGGCGTGGAAAAACCCAAGGACTTCACCTGGAACCAACTGCTCGGCTTTGACGCTTGCGTGCAATGCGGCAAGTGCGAAGCCGCGTGCCCGGCGTTCGCCGCTGGCCAGCCGTTGAACCCGAAAAAGCTGATTCAAGACATGGTGGTCGGCCTCGCCGGTGGCACCGATGCACGGTTCGCAGGCAGCCCGTACCCCGGCAAACACGTGGGCGAGCACCGCGGCAACCCGCACCAGCCCATCGTCAACGGCCTGGTCGACGCCGACACGCTGTGGTCGTGCACCACCTGCCGCGCCTGCGTGGAAGAGTGCCCGATGATGATCGAGCACGTGGACGCCATCGTTGACATGCGCCGCCACCTCACCCTGGAAAAAGGCGCCACGCCCAACAAAGGCGCCGAAGTGCTCGAAAACCTGATCGCCACCGACAACCCCGGCGGCTTTGCACCGGGCGGTCGGTTGAACTGGGCAGCGGACTTGAACCTGCCGCTGCTCAGCGACAAGAAAACCACCGACGTGCTGTTCTGGGTCGGCGACGGCGCCTTCGACATGCGCAACCAGCGCACCCTGCGCGCCTTTGTCAAAGTGCTCAAGGCCGCCGGGGTCGACTTCGCCGTGCTCGGCCTGGAAGAGCGCGACAGCGGCGACGTGGCCCGGCGCCTGGGTGATGAAGCGACGTTCCAGATGCTCGCCTCGCGCAACATCCAGACCCTGGCCAAGTACCGCTTCCAGCGCATCGTCACCTGCGACCCCCACAGTTTTCATGTGCTGAAAAACGAGTACAGCGCGTTCGACGGCAACTACCAGGTGCAGCACCACAGCACCTACATGGCCGAACTGATCGACGCGGGCGCGCTGAACCTGGGCCAACACAAGGGCAACAGCGTGACCTACCACGACCCGTGTTACCTGGGCCGCTACAACGGCGAGTACGAAGCGCCGCGCCACGTGCTGCGTGCGCTGGGGATCGAGGTCAAGGAAATGCAGCGCTCGGGGTTCCGTTCCCGTTGCTGCGGCGGCGGTGGCGGCGCGCCGATCACCGACATCCCCGGCAAGCAACGCATCCCGGACATGCGCATGGACGACATCCGCGAAACCGGCGCCGCGCTGGTGGCCGTGGGTTGTCCACAGTGCACCGCGATGCTCGAAGGGGTGGTGGAGCCGCGCCCGGCCATCAAGGACATTGCCGAACTGGTGGCCGAGGCGCTGCTTGAAGACAGCGCCCCGGCCAAATCCCCCGCCCAGCGCCAACCTGCCGAGGTGCACTGATGAGCGACATTATCCGCCGCGACCCCCGGGCCGAATGGATCGCCCGCAACCGCCTGCACCCGCTGCACGCGGCCCTGCAACCGGCGCAACACCGCTGGATGGGCCCCCAGGGCGTTATCCGCAAGAACGTGCACGGCGTGGGGTTTATCGGCCCCAACGGCCTCAAGCGCATCGACCGCAGCGGCGTCCAGCAGGCCGGCGCCACCAAACGCTCGGCGACGGTGGCGGTGCAGTTGCCGCTGCACCAGGTGGCCGCGCCTGCGTTCTACATCAGCGTGGTGCCAGACATGGTCGGCGGGCGCCTGAGCAGTCATGACCGTGACCTGCTTGGCCTTGCCCGGCAACTGGCGGGCAGCGACGGTGCGGTGCTGGCGGTGGTGTTTGGCGAGCACAAAGAACAGGCCTTCGACACCGCAGGCGCGGACCGCCTGCTGGTGCTGGAGGGGCAGGCCTTCGACGGTTATTCACCGGAACAACGGGTGCACGCCCTGCGGGCTGTGGATAACCAGTTCAACCCGCGCCACTGGCTGCTGCCCGACAGCCGCAGCGGCGGTGGGGAGCTGGGTCGACGGTTTGCCGCCAGCCTCAAGGAACGCCCGGCCACACGGGTGTGGCAGGTTAACGGCGAGGCGTGCATCGGCCGCGCGGGCGCGGGCCAGGAAGACCTCGCCCGGCCGCTGGCGCGCCTGATCCTGGCCGCCGCCGAATGCGCCGAGCCGATCAGCGAAACCCGCCACGAGGCCTTGCCGGTGGAGTTATCCACAAGCCTGCCCCGCAGCCTGCCGCGCATTGAGGACCTGGGCGCGGTGGCGGTGGACCCGGCGGCGATTCCCATGGCCGAAGCCGAGTTTATTTTTTCGGGCGGCAATGGGGTCAAGGACTGGCCATTGTTCCACCAGGCCGCTGCAGCCCTGGGCGCCACCGAAGGCGCTTCGCGGGTGGCGGTGGACGACGGCTTCATGGGCCGCGACCGCCAGGTGGGCGCGTCCGGTACGTGGGTGACGGCACGGGTGTATGTGGCGGTGGGTATCTCGGGCGCGATCCAGCACCTGCAAGGCATCGGCGCCTGCGACAAGGTGGTGGCGATCAACCTGGACCCGGGCTGCGACATGATCAAGCGTGCGGATTTGTCGGTGATCGGCGACAGCAATGAACTGCTGCGCGCTCTGATCGCGGCGGTCGAGGTCTATCGCCACGGCGCCAAGCGCGATGCGGCATAAGTGAAGGAAATGGCCATGAACACCTCTGTAATCAGCCTCGTCTCCATCGGCGCCCACCCCACCTCCGGGCGCCCGCGCCGCGCCGAGCAAGATGCCCGCGCGGTCGAGCTGGGCCTGCAACTGGCTGGGGATAAGTTGCAGGTGCTGCACGCAGGCGACATCGCTGAACCGGCCCTGCGCGCCTACCTGGGCATGGGCTTGGCGCATTTGCACGTGCTGGAGCAACCCCCCGGCGCCGATGCCTTGCCGGTACTGAGCGACTACCTGCAAGAGGCGGGCGCCCAGGTGGTGCTCACCGGCAGCCAGGCCGAAACCGGCGAAGGCTCGGGGATGTTGCCGTTCCTGCTGGCCGAGCAGTTGGGCTGGCCGCTGATTGTGGGCCTGGCGCACGTGGAGTCCATCGACAGCGGCGTGGCCCATGTACTGCAAGCCTTGCCCCGTGGCCAGCGGCGCCGCCTCAAAGTGCGCCTGCCGTTTGTGGCGACTGTGGATAACGCCGCGCCCAAACCCCGGCAAAGCGCCTACGGCCCGGCGCAGCGCGGGGTGTTGGCGGCGCACGAGGTCGAGGTGGTGGACGATGAGTTATTCACAGCCGCGGTGCTGCAACCGGCCAAGCCTCGGCCCAAGCGCCTCAAGGTGATCAAGGCCAAGAGCGGCGCCGACCGCATGAAAGCCGCCACGGCCAAGGCCAGCGGCGGTGGCGGGCAAGTGCTCAAGGGCCTCAGCGCCGAAGAGGGCGCCCAGGCGATTCTCAAGCTGCTGATCGAGGAAGGCGTGGTGCGTTAAGCCCACCGCGCAGTTACTCACAATCCCTGTGTGCGCAACTGTGGGTAAGTTGTTTGCTATCGGCCAAGATTCCCGTAAATAAAGGGCTTCAGCCAAGTGGTCAAGTTTTGATCGATTGTGCCTTTTCCCCTCGCCTGATCCCCGCCAGGCCTTGAAAACCGCTGCGTTGCGCGGTTTTCCACAGCACGCCGACACTTGCCCCCAAAGTCTGTTGGCGTCTCTGTGGATAAGGTGTTTGCGTTCTGCTACAGGCCATACAGGCCGTGGCTTGCAGGGTTTAGATCAAATAATGATCAAATGGCCAAAAAGCCGGGTGACTTGGATAAGTCGCGGATTTTCTTCGGGTTATTGCTCAGTTGCGCACAATTACTGTGGGTGGCTTTGTGGATAAGTTGTTGGGGGATGGCTGGAGGGCAGGGGTTTAGCGGTCTTGAAGGGTTTTGTGTGTTTTTTGTACAGTGCGCGATACCGGGAGCAGGCAAGCCCGCTCCCGTCTGTCGCCGTTATTCGTGTGCAGCGATGCCTTTGAGGTACGCGGCAGGCTCGGCGCCGAGGTTGCTCAACATGCGCTCGCTGTACCAGTCCACGAAATTCACCACGCCAAACTCGTAGGTCTTGGAGTACGGCCCCGGCTGGTACGCCGTGGAGTTGATCCCGCGCTGGTTCTCTTCGGCCAGACGGCGGTCCTGGTCGTTGGTGGCGTCCCACACCTGGCGCATGCGCGTCACGTCGTAGTCCACACCTTCCACGGCGTCTTTGTGCACCAGCCATTTGGTGGTGACCATGGTTTCCTGGGCGCTGATGGGCCACACGGTGAACACGATGATGTGGTCGCCCATGCAGTGGTTCCACGAGTGCGGCAGGTGCAGGATGCGCATCGAGCCCAGGTCCGGGTTCTTGATGCGGCCCATGAGTTTGGCGCAGCCCTGCTTGCCGTCCATGGTCATCGACACGGTGCCCTTGAGCAGCGGCATACGCACGATGCGGTTGCGCAGGCCGAAGCTTGCGTGGGCGTAGGGGATTTTCTCGGCGTCCCAGGCGGCGGCGGAAGCGGCCACGTGGTCCTTGAAGGCCTGGTCGGCACGCGGGTCGGTGACGTCGTCCCACTCCAGCAGGGTCTTGAGTAGCTCGGGGTGCGAGCCGCCGCAGTGGTAGCACTCGCGGTTGTTTTCCAGCACCAGCTTCCAGTTGGCCTTTTCCATCAAGGTGGTTTGCACCGCCACCTTGGTGTTTTCCATGTCGTAGGGTTCCATGTAGTGGCTCAGGGTGGCCAGGAACTTGTCGATGGGCGGCGGGTTTTCGGCCAGGCTGATGAAGATGTAGCCACCGGCGGTTTTCACGTTCACAGGCTTGAGGCCGTATTGCTTCATGTCGAAGTCGGCGCCCATCTCGGTGCCGGCGAACAGCAGGCGACCGTCCAGTTCGTAGGTCCACTGGTGGTAATGGCACACCAGTTTGGCGACCTTGCCCTTTTCGCTGGTGCACAGGCGCGAACCGCGATGGCGGCACACGTTATGGAAGGCGTGCACCACGCCGTCGGCGCCGCGGATCACGATGATCGGGTTTTTGCCCACTTGCAGGGTGAGGTAGTTGCCTTTGGTGGGAATCTCGCAGGTCATGCCGGCGATCAGCCATTCCTTATGGAAGATCTCCTGCATGTCGATTTCAAACAGCCGCTCATCCGAGTAAAACGGCTGGGGCAGCGAAAAGGTACGCTCGCGTTCCTGCAGCATCTGCGCGGTGGCCTTGCGTGCAGGTTCCAGCGGGTCGCCCAGGCTCAGGGGGGTAGTGACGTCCATCGTGTGTGTCCTCATGGCCATTCGGTGTGGCCGGCGAATAGTGGCTACGGTTGATGCGTTGCAAGGCGTAAAGAACGTGTCTTGATGTGCAGCGAGTGTGGGCCCGACATGGGCCAAAGCCTTGTCCATTAACGACACGGCCCACTCTGTTCCCGACGCGCCAGCGCAGGTCGTTGGGGGCTGGTCGCGATAAGTATGTGAATGTCGCAGATAGGTAAACGGACGGTTCGGCGCTTACGCAGAATCGCCAGCATCAGGCCGAACAACGGCTACGGAGAACAGCATGTCCAACACTTTCCTGAACCCGGTAACCACCCAGACCTGGGCCAATGGTCGGCATATCGTCCGTTGCGTCAAAGTCATCCAGGAAACCTGGGACGTGCGCACGTTCTGTTTCATGGCCGACCAGCCGATCCTGTTCTTCTTCAAGCCCGGGCAATTTGTCACCCTGGAGCTTGAAATAGAAGGCCAGCCGATCATGCGCTCCTACACCATTTCCAGCTCGCCGTCGGTGCCGTACAGCTTTTCGGTGACCATCAAGCGCGTGCCGGGCGGGCGGGTGTCCAACTGGCTGCACGACACCTTGCACGAAGGCCAGGAACTGGCCGTGCACGGGCCGGTGGGGTTGTTTAACGCGATCGACTTCCCGAGCCCCAAAGTGCTGTACCTGAGCGGCGGCGTGGGGATTACCCCGGTGATGTCCATGGCGCGCTGGTTCTACGACACCAACGCCAACGTCGACATGACGTTTATCCACAGCGCCCGCTCGCCCAAAGACATCATTTACCACCGCGAGTTGGAACACATGGCGTCGCGCATCGATAACTTCAGCCTGCATTTGATCTGCGAGAAACATGGTTTGGGCGAGCCGTGGGCGGGGTATCGCGGGTACTTGAACCACAAGATGCTGGAACTGATGGTGCCGGACTTTCTTGAGCGCGAAGTGTTCTGCTGCGGGCCGACGCCGTACATGAACGCGGTGAAGCGCCTGCTGGAAGCAGCGGGGTTCGACATGGCGCGTTATCACGAGGAATCGTTTGGCGCCACGCCACCGGAAGCCCGTGCCGACGCGGTGGAGCAAGCCGAGCAGGCGGCCGAGGCCCCGGAGGTAGACCTGGCGGACCTGCACCAGGTGGAGTTCATGGCGTCTGGCAAGAGCATCCGCGTGGCGCCGGGCGAAACCGTCCATGCGGCGGCGGCCAAACTGGGCCTGATGATTCCCAAGGCTTGCGGCATGGGCATCTGCGGCACCTGCAAGGTGATGAAACTGGGCGGCGAAGTGGAGATGGACCACAACGGCGGGATTACCGAGGAGGACGAAGCCGAGGGGTACATTTTGTCGTGCTGCAGCGTGCCCAAGGGCGACGTACGCATCGAGTACTGACCCACGCCACCCCCACTCGTCCGCTCGTTCCCACGCTCCGCGTGGGAATGCCTCCAGGGACGCTCCGCGTCCCGCCATCCCTCGCGGTCTTAAGTTTTGCGCCAGGGTGACGCAGAGCGTCACGGGCTGCATTCCCACGCG